>VGGU01000012.1 GCA_016868475.1 Bacteroidota bacterium | reverse complement strand
AACCCTTTACGTTTAGCGAAGAGGCTATAGCTGCTTATCAGAAAACTGAACAAATGGAATCTTTCAGGCTTATTCCCTGGGATCAATTCAACCCTGACGTAATGAGTCTGCCCATAGACAAAGTGGTGGCTGCTATGTTAAAAAGCGGCTACTGATCCAGCATGGCTGCCTTTTTCATCGCATCGGCTTTTTCCTTACCAAGATAACGCTCAATAAGATCATGCACCCCGTAAACTACAGGTGTCATAAGTAGGGCAATCACAAACTTGTACAAATAATTTACTGACCCAACTGCTAGCACAAGTGAAAATGGCCAAACAAAATCATCCTGATGCTGATTAAATCGGGTTCCCCAATAAAAGGCGATGAATAAAACAACAAAACTGTCCAACAACTGCGACACTAATGTGGAACCTGTGGCCCGCAGCCAGATGTGTTTCTCCCCTGTCCTTTTCTTGATACGATGAAAAATGTATACGTCAACAAGCTGTCCTGCTAAAAATGCAGTTAAGGAGCCGATAATGATAAAATTGCTTTGTCCTAACACCGCTTGATAGGCCAGTTGCATATTGGGAACGCCACTGCCTGATTTTCCTGATACAAAAAAATCAGCAGGAGCCAACCAAATGGCCCCTGAGAAATAGATAAATGTGAGTGTAATTAACCCGGCAGTCATCCAAGATAAAAAACGAACTCCTCGTTGCCCATAGTACTCATTGATAATATCGGTTAATACAAAAACCATGGGCCATAGTAGTACGCCCGCAGTAAGATCAAATGAAAGAACATTGCCCAGTATTCGAATCTGGAAAGTATCAAAACCAAGTGTTTTCTCAAGGGAAAATACCTTGACCCCAATAACTTCTGCAACCAAGGCATTGGTTACAAAAAAGCCTGACAATAACAGAAACAAGCGGATACTTTTATCCTTTAGTACAGTGGAAATCATAGATGTTTTTAGGTTCCATGAAAATAGCATTATTTTGAGTCCAAACTTTGGCACATGCCTCGTGAATTATTTAAAAAATTCCTCCCACATGTGGGAGTCCTTGCCGTATTTCTGCTAACGGCAGCAATTTTTTGTAGGCCTGCTCTTGAAGGAGAGCAACTTAACCAGCATGATAATGTCAGTTGGAAAGGAATGGCACAAAATGCTTTTGAGTATAAAGCAGCAAAGGGACATTTTCCACTCTGGAACCCCAACCTATTCGGGGGTATGCCTAACTATCAAATTGCGATGGAAGGGAAATCAGTCTTACCTGACTTGATTCAACTCTTTTCTCTTGGACTACCCAAACCCATGAATTTCTTTTTTCTGGCTTGTCTTTTCTTTTATTTTTTATCGCTCAGTTTAGGTGCGGGTCCATGGATTGGAGCAACCCTTTCACTGGCTTATGCATTTTCAACATACAATCCCGTAATCATTGCAGCAGGCCATGACACACAAATGATTGCTACTGCCTGTATGCCCTTGTTATTGGCTGGCTTAATATTACTTTATAATAAGTCCTACTGGATTGGCTTGTCGGTGACCACCTTAGGGGCATACTTGCTTATTGCAGCAAACCATTTACAAATAACTTATTACTTTTTGTTAATAGCTATTATTCTCACCCTCTCATTTGCATTTAGTTGGATCATCAATAAAGAGTGGAAACATCTGGGCCTTGCTGCTTGCTTCACTCTAGCTTCAGCATTTCTTGCCATCGGTGGCAATGCACTGATACTTTGGACCTCCGCTGAATACAGCAAGTTTACCATGCGAGGGGGCAAAGAGGTTAGCATCACTGCAGAAGCCGTAAAGAGCACCCTAACGGAAGGGCTTGACACCAGCTATGCATTTGAGTATAGCCTTGGCAACCGTGAATCATTAACATTATTGTTACCAAATGCATTTGGCGGTGGGCATAGCCGCAATCTAGAGGAAGGATCTCCAGTAGCCCATAAACTTGTAGCCGCTGGAATTGATGAAGGAAGTGCAGAGCAGCTTGCTCAAAGCTTACCTCAATACTGGGGCAAATTACCCTACACAGCAGGACCTGCTTATGTTGGCGTATTATTATTTGTATTGGGCACGCTGGGGTTTTTTATAAACCGGGGAGCAGTTTCCACAAGCATGCTAGTCATTACGTTAATGGGCATATTTATTTCCTGGGGAAAGAATTTCCCAGCCTTTAATCTATTTCTTTTCGAGTATCTCCCTCTCTTCAACAAGTTTCGAGCTCCTTCCATGGCACAGGTCATCCCACAACTGGGACTAGCCGTATCCTCGCTTCTATTGTTGAATAATATCATACAAGAGAAAATCTCGCTATTCACTAAAAAAAATATGGTAATAGCTGGAAGTCTTTTTGGATGTTTATTCCTGTTGTGGCTGCTACAAGATTATTCCGCCCCTATTGACGAACAACTGTTGAATGCCTATACTGATAAAAATGGGTCTGATCAGCTTGCTCGATCTATTATTGCAGGGCTTCAGGAAACCAGAAGCAATTTATTCGGTACTGCATTATTGCGTGCCATTTTGCTAGCCGGGTTGTTGGGTGGTTTGTTTTGGGCTTTTGCAAAAAAGTGGCTTTCCACTTCGCTGACTATGGGTTTGATCCTAATAATTTCAACGGTTGAAATTATTACAGTGAGTCATGATTACCTGGACCAAAATATGTACCTGTCGGCTGAAGAATACAATGCATCTAATTTTGCGCCAAGCCAAGTAGATCAAGAAATTCTAAAGGATAAAGATCCCAACTATAGAGTGCTAAACTTAGCAACTAGCACATTTAACGATGCTAAAACCTCGTACTACCACAAATCAGTTGGCGGATATCATGCTGCAAAACTTAGGATCTATCAAGACGTGATTGAACAGTATTTCAGCTCCGGACTGAATCAAGGAATTCTAAACATGCTCAACACACGCTATCTTATTGTGAGCGACCCTAGTACTGGTCAACAATCATTAATAAACAATGATCAAGCCTATGGAAATTGCTGGCTGGTGAGTCAGCTGATAACTGCATCAAACAAAGCAGAAGCCTTGAAAAATATTGGAACTATATCACTCAAAGACACCGCAGTAATTGAGCAAGCTCATTATAAGGGGCCATTAAATTACCAAAGAGACAGCAGTGCAACAATTGCATTAACCAAATTTGATAACGATACACTCACCTACTCTGTAAATTGCAATTCCACTCAGTTTGCGGTTTTCAGTGAGATTTACTATCCAAAGGGCTGGAATGCATATTTGGATCAACAACCAATTTCCCATCATGCAGTCAACTATATTTTACGCGGCGTTGAAGTGCCTGCAGGAGATCATACCCTTCAATTTATCTTTGAACCTGAGTCTTATAAAAAAGGTACAGTAATAATGAATGCCAGTTCGTACTTAATTCTACTGGTAGTGATTGGCGGACTTGCAATGGGATGGAGAGCCAAACTAAAAGGGCAAACCAAATGAAAAAAGTGTTAGCGATAGCTCCCTATCGGTTTTTACCATCAAGTTCAGGTGGGCATCGCTACATTGAAGGCATGTATCAAGCACTCTCCTTACATGCCCAGTTAACGGTTATCAGCACTGCAGATAACGCAATAGATGAGCAAAGCACATATCGCATACTCCCCTTGCTTTCAAATTCAATTTTTCGTTATGCAGATCTTACATTACGTGGGACAATTGGCGACTTGGTGCAACGCAACCAATATGATTTACTAGTATGGGAGCACCCCTACTTTGCTTGGTTGGCTAAGTTGATTAAAAAAGACACCGGCATACCTTTTTTACTTCGAGCGCACAATATAGAACACCAACGCTTTAGGTCGCTCCATAAATTTTGGTGGCCATTACTTGAAACTTATGAAAAATGGGGATTTCAACAAGCAGACTTCATAAGCTTCATCAGCAGCCATGATAAAAATTTTGCAACCACTGCTTGGCATATCGATCCTGATCGTTGTATGGAGATTCCTTATGGCGTTCAGCATGATAAAGTACCCGCAAATAAAGCTCAGGCCAGTCAGTTAATTAGAGAACGACACGGGATTGCCCAAAATGAAAATATCCTTTTATTTAATGGTCCGCTAAACTATACGCCAAACCGCGAAGCCCTGGAATCCATTATTGAATGTATAGAACCCTCTTTGCGGAATTTGATTGGAAATTATAAGATAATAATTTGTGGAGGTGCTGCACCAAAGAGATGGAAATATTGTAAGAGAATTCAAACCAACCCCTATATAGAAGCTGGCTTTGTAGCTGACATCAACAATTATGTTATGGCAGCAGATTTATTATTAAATCCAGTAGAGAAGGGAGGAGGTGTCAAAACAAAAATAATAGAATCGATCTCTTTAGGCACTCCCGTATTAACCACTCCTTCCGGAGCGATGGGTATCGACACCAAGATTACCGGAGATTATATGCAGGTGCTACAAGAAAAAGCTTGGGATCAATGGGCTTTGAAAATTGCCAGTCTGCTACACCATCCTACTTTTCAAGCGGAATCATTGACCGCATTTTTTGAGCACTACAATTGGGAAAGAATTATTGCAAGGATAGTAAAACAGCTATCGAATTAATTTTCCGGTGGTTTTGAACACTATCCATTTTATTACTAGGCGAAAATATTCTTTAGCGGTAAACAAGCAAGCAAAACAATAGTAGTAAAACCCTTTTCCTTTACGCCGTTGCATAATCAGAAGTTCGTTTTGCATCATCACTCGACGTAGTCGTAGCTGGTGTTGAATAGCCGTACTTGCCCCGGCAATATGCACAATAGTAGTGGAAGCCAAGAAATAAACGGAAAAGCCTAATGCTTTGAATTGTTCACACCAGAGCACATCCTCCCCGTACATAAAAAAAAGATTATCCAGTTGCTGATTAGGAAGTTGTGTAAGTGCTGAGCGTCTGATCATAAAAAAAGCACCGTTTACCCAGTCAACTTCAATAGATCGATCGTGCTTAAAATATTGCCCCAACATTTTTACACTTCGCGTAGTAGGAGGAAGTAAATAAAGTAAAAAACGAAATAAATCAAATAATTCCCAGCTAATTGTCCGAAAACGTCTTGCAGAAAATTGAACAATCCCATCAGGAAATATCTGTCGGCATCCCAAAACCCCTACTTGCGTATGTTGCAACATGGCCGCAACTGACAAGCTGATACTATCTTCCATTAAGTAGGTGTCACTATTTAACAGTAAAATAAAGTCTCCTTTGGCTATTTGAATGCCCAAATTGTTCCCGCCTGCAAAGCCGAGGTTCCGCTCACTACATACCAATTTTATTGTAGGAAATAGTATTGAAAATTCATGAGGATCTTTTTCTGTAGAAGCATTATCAACCAATATTATTTCAATCGGAGTTGCTTTGGTATGAGAGAGCACAGACTTAATGCAATCTACTGTGAGCTGAAAAGTATTGTAATTGATGATAATAACTGAAACCATATTATCGATTAAATTCAAAAGAAAGGAACATCAATAATTTTGAGAACACCCCCTTGCGAAGTAAGGATAAAGGAATCTTTTGCTGAAAGCGTACTATAGATATTAGAAAAGCCGGAATAGGCAAACCTTGGGCATGAACACGCAGTTGAGATTCCTCTCTAATATTTAAATTTCGAATCAACCGCCACCAACCATCATAGCTTTGAATGCTTCGAATGCAAGCTCTGCCATGCTTTTTGTAAAAGTATAGTGCTTCAGGAATTTCTACCTCAGGATTACGAAAACAAAAATTGGTAACCTGTGAGCTGTTATAACTCCTAGTAATAAGGGGATGTGGAATGTATCGACATGAATAACGGCGCATCATCCTGACATAGGCCTCTAGATCTACCAACCATTTTAATTGAGGATCGTACAATTCATGCATCCGCCTTCTAAAGAGAACAACACTGGGAGGACCAATAATATTGTTGGCAAATAAGCGAAAGGGATCTTTTTTTACTACCTGAAAACGTCCTGGCGCAATGGTTTTATTTTTTACTTGGTTATTACGTTCATTATGTGCGTAATACCCTGAAAAAAGAACATCAGCCCCATCATCAAGCTGTGCTGCAAAATATTCAAGTGCATATTTATCAGTGAACCAATCATCGTCATGCATGACCTTGATCCAATTGCCCGATGCCAGTTGAATTCCTTGGAGCCAATTGCCCTGTGTTCCCAACGGGCGAAAATTCATTTGATAGTGAATGGAAAATTTATAATGTGTATTAAACAGCAATTCTTCATTGTCTCTGGAACTTGAATCGTCTGTAATAATCACCTCAAAGTCCTTGAACACTTGTTTGGCTATGCTATCCAATAATCGTTTTAGCAACGCCGGACGCTCATAGGCTGGAATACATATGGAAATCAAAGGAGGCATCAGAGCTAATTTCGTAATTTTAAGGCACAGATTGATAAAATGTTATCCCACTCATTTTTACGAAACCTATTCAAGAGTATTGCTACTCGACCAGTACAGGAGAAATCAACAGGTTTACACACACTTTCCTAAGGCTGGTATAAACAAAAGTACTTAAACACCTGCCGGAAGGAAAAATCAGGACAGCAAGAGGTATGGCAAGCACCTTAACAACAACCCATTCAAAAGATTCAATTGAAGTAGCTTGTCTGCAACTCAAGAAATTTCTTGACCAACCAATTGATTTTTTTAAAGTTCGATATTGAGATGTCACCCATTTATCCAACCCCCTTTGATCGAAATAAAAAGGGTTTGCATCCCTACCAAGTTCAGTTAAATATTTTTGGATTCAGGGATTAAGGATAAAGGCGACAAGGTGGAACAAAGTGACAGAAAATAATCAAGTGCCTTTTTCTTTTCCTCGGTCAGCCGGTAGTCTATATTGTTGGTGAAGTAATGATGTAAGTCATAATTAATCAACTTAGCATTTTCTGTAGCAATTGTGGATTTTGAACGCAACCCTGACTCATTTGCCTGGATAAACTTGGTAACAAAATTGTCTGATAAAGGGTTAACAGCAACCCAAACGGCAAACACAAAAGGCAATCCCGTAAGCTGTTGCCAGGCTTCTCCCAGGTCATACCTAAAACGGAAGCGGTCATAGGCTTGGAGCGCTCGATCGCCAATAACCAAACCCCCACTCCCCTCTCCAATATTATCCATGTAGGAGGAAGAACTGGAGGGAATAAAGTGAACCTCCTTTTTCCAATAATCCCTTAAAAGAATTTGCAGCAATAACACAGAAGTGCGGCTTTGATAATCCAGATAGATAGCATCCAGCGTCTCAATGGGTTGATCGCTGAATAAACAAACCGAAGCTACTGCACCATAAGATGCAATGCAGTGCGAACCTATAATCCTGCCCTGCTTTAATTGAGGAATGATGGCAACCGGCACTAGTCCAACATCGATTTTTCCAAGCATCAACTCTTCGGCAATTTGAGCTGGATAATTCTCCGTTAAAAGTATTTCCCCTTCAAGGGCTAGTTGCGTTAACCCCTTTATTAGTGGGCGGGTGTTTAAATAGTTGACGATTCCAACCCTTATCTTATCCAATTCAATTAATTTTGCCAGTACAAAGGTAGTATTTCAAGACTGCCCTTCCACTTCTGTATGGAACTAAATACACTAACTGCTTTATCCTCAGTTGATGGTCGATACCATAGTCAGGTTCACCAGTTGGATGAATTTTTTTCTGAGTTTGGCTTACACAAATATCGAGTGCGTATTGAAATTGAATATTTACTTGCCCTAGAGCAAAAAAAACTTTTTTCACTTACTGCTCCTGTACGGAGGAATTTAAAAAAATTAATAGATGAATTTAGCTTAGCTGATGCCGAGGCAATTAAGAGCATTGAGAAAATCACCAATCATGATGTAAAAGCTGTAGAATATTTCATTAAAAACAAATTGCAAGAATGGGGTGCTGAAAGTTGCGTGGAGTGGGTGCACTTTGGACTCACCTCTCAAGACATCAATAACACAGCAATGCCCCTTGCTTGGAAACATGCTATGGAATACGATTATCTTCCTTGCTTGCTCAATTTGAAAAATGAATTATCCCTGCTGGCTAAAAAATGGAGCGAAATTCCCATGCTGGCCAGAACACATGGGCAACCTGCTTCTCCAACAAAGCTGGGTAAGGAAATTGCCGTTTTTGTAGAACGATTACAAGGCCAAATAGAACAGTTTATTGGAATTCCATTTACCGGTAAGTTTGGAGGGGCTACCGGAAATTTCAATGCCCATCACGTAGCTTTTCCTGCTATAAACTGGATTAAGTTTGGAAATGAATTCTTGAATAACCTCGGGTTAGTTCGTCAGCAACATACCACACAGATCGAGCATTATGATCAATTGGCTGCTCAGCTGGACACCCTCAAACGAATCAACACTATATTAATAGATTTTTGTCGAGATATGTGGGCTTACGTCTCCCTGGAATATTTTTTTCAAAAAACTAAAAAGGGAGAAGTCGGATCCTCAGCAATGCCACACAAGGTAAATCCTATTGATTTTGAAAATGCCGAAGGCAATTTGGGTGTAGCCAATGCTTTACTTTCACATTTAGCAGATAAACTGCCCATTTCAAGACTACAGCGAGACTTGACCGATTCCACCGTATTAAGAAATTTAGGGGTGCCGGTTGCACATACGCTCATTTCGTTTCGGTCTATTGAAAAGGGCTTAAACAAGTTGCTGCTTAATGATTCAAAGATCTATGCAGACCTGGATTCAAATTGGGCCGTAGTTGCAGAAGCTATTCAAACTATTCTAAGGAGAGAAAAATATCCTAACCCTTATGAGGCGCTAAAAGAACTGACAAGAGGTAAACAAAAAATTGACCAAAAAACTCTTCATCAATTTATTGATAAACTTGCCGTAACCGCTGCTGTAAAAAAGGAATTAAAAAAGATTACCCCCCATAATTATACAGGGATGCAAGCCCCTATTCCTAATTGATCATCCACGATGGATTTCACTGGTAAAGTGAAACTGGATGTCGGGGTTATTAGAAATTTCAGTATTCAAGAACCATTCACTCTGTGCCAAGTACACTGGATTTCCATCTTTGTCTGCCCCTGCATTGGCTTGTTTGAAGCGAAGAAAATCTTCTAGTTTTTTTTCATCAGCCCCTGTTAGCCAGCAGGCCTTGTAAAACGAGAGTGGATTAAAAACAACTGAGGCTCCATACTCATGTAATAGTCTATATTGGATTACTTCAAACTGCAACTCTCCTACACATCCAATGATCTTTTTTGTACCTCCAAACTGTGTAAACAGCTGCGCCACTCCCTCCTCCGTTAATTGCAGCAGACCCTTTTCCAATTGCTTAGTCTTTAGAGGATCCTTGTTGACCACTTCTTTGAAAATTTCAGGCGAAAATGAAGGAATGCCGGTAAAATAAAATTTCTCTCCTTCCGTAAGTGTATCACCAATCTTAAAGTTTCCAGTGTCAAATAAGCCTACAACATCCCCAGCAAATGCATCTTCAATAATGCTTTTGTCGCGGGCCATAAACGAATAGGGATTGCTGAATCTAATCTCCTTGCCGAGACGAACGTGATGGAAATATTTATTGCGTTCAAACTTACCAGAACAGATACGCATAAAAGCGATCCTGTCTCGGTGCTTGGGATCTAAATTGGCATGAATCTTAAAAACAAAACCCGTCATTTTATCTTCATTAGGATCTACCTGTCTGGTGGAAGTGGCTCTTGATTGAGGAGCAGGGGCAATACGGATAAACGTGTTCAACATTTCACGCACCCCAAAATTGTTGATGGCACTTCCGAAAAATACCGGAGCTACCTTGCCAGCCAAATACCGTTCAACAGACAAAGCCCCATGCACCCCGTCAATCAATTCAACATCCTCGCGGAGTATTGCTGCATCCTTTTCACCCAACCGTTCATCCAAGATGGTGCTTGAAAGATTATCCACCGTTAAAGCATCTTCATTTCCTTTAGTGCCCGCCTGAAATAACAATAAATTTTTTTCTGCGATATTATACACCCCTTTAAATTCCTTCCCACTATTAATGGGCCATGTCATTGGATGTAATTCAATAGATAGCTCTTTTTCTACTTCTTCTAACAAATCAAAACGATTTTTACCATCCCGATCCATTTTGTTGATAAAAAGAATCACTGGAGTATCTCGCATTCTACACACTTCCATCAAACGACGGGTTTGTTCCTCTACACCATTAACACTGTCCACAACTAAGATTACACTGTCCACAGCAGTAAGAGTGCGGTAGGTGTCTTCAGCAAAATCTTTGTGACCGGGTGTGTCCAACAGATTGATCAATGTTCCTTTGTATTCAAAGCTCATTACCGAAGTAGCCACCGAAATTCCACGCTGTCTTTCAATTTCCATGAAGTCACTGGTAGCATGCTTCTTAATCTTGTTACTTTTTACAGCTCCAGCCACTTGGATGGCACCACCAAAAAGTAAAAACTTTTCAGTTAGCGTAGTCTTTCCCGCATCGGGGTGAGAAATAATGGCAAAGGTTCGTCTGCGAGATATGGGTTCCTGGTATTTCATGTTGCGGCGCAAAGGTAAGCCAGCATAGCTATTCACCGCCTGTCAATTTGTTGGAAATACCAGCGCATTAGCCTCTACATTTGCACTATGTTTCGGCGAACATTAGAAATCCTTTCCAGCAGCTTTAAAATGGCAGCTCAGGAACTTTGGAAAAACAAGCTAAGAACATTCCTCTCGCTTTTTGGCATTACCATTGGCATATTTTGCATCATCGGGGTATTAGCCACCGTAAACAGTCTTGAACAGAATATTCAAAACGAGATCAAATCTCTTGGCAACAATACCATTTACATAGACAGATGGGAGTATAGTGGAGGAGGTCCAGACTATCCGTGGTGGAAATTTGTAAAAAGGCCCGCACCCCGATACCTGGAAACGGAAGAGATTCGAAAAAGAACTTCTACCGCTCAATATGTTGCCTTTCACATTGCATCAAATTATCCCATAGAATTTGGAGGCAAGCAATTAAATGGAACAATTGTACAGGGTATCAGTCAGGATTTTGAAAAGATTCAAATGTTAGCCATCGCAACTGGGCGTTCATTTTTAGAACGTGAGTTTGACAACGCTGCTAATGTTGGACTGATTGGACATGAAGTGGCTGAGAAACTTTTTGGAAAACCCGAATTGGCTGCAGATAAATATGTGGAAGTGAGAGGTAAAAAGATTTTAGTCATAGGAGTGATCAAGAAACAGGGTAAAAGTGTAATGGGAGATGGAGGTTGGCAATTTGATAATAGTCTTATAGTACCCTATCGCTTTGGTCGCACCATTATGAATGAGTTGAGAGCAGATCCCCTAATCATGGTTCAGGGAAAACCCAATTTAACCAGCAAAGCGGTGAAAGACGAACTGGCCGGCACTATGCGCGCCATTCGAAAACTTTCTCCCACACAGGAAGATAATTTTGCTCTGAATGATATCAATGACTTTAGCAAGGTGATTGGCGACATATTTGTCAATGTAAATATTGGCGGCTGGGCAATTGCTACGCTATCCTTGATTGTAGGAATGTTTGGTGTGGCTAATATCATGTTTGTTACCGTTCGCGAAAGAACCAGTCAAATTGGCCTAAAAAAAGCAATTGGCGCAAAAAGTCACATTATCTTAACCGAATTTTTATTGGAGTCCTCCTTCCTGTGCATAATCGGCGGACTTATTGGACTTTCACTTGTTTTGTTACTCACACAGGTATTAACCAAAGCGTTGAATTTTCCCGTTTACATATCCTCCGCAAATATGTTTTTGGCAATCGGCATTTGCATACTCGTGGGCGTGATTGCAGGATTTGTGCCTGCACGCCAGGCCGCTCGAATGGACCCGGTTGTTGCCATTAGAAGCAAATAACCTAGGTAGCAAAGGGACTTTCCTATTTTTGCTGTAATGCCTGTTAGAATTTTAGCTATAGAATCCTCCTGCGACGAAACTGCTGCTGCAGTTTGCGTCGATGGCTGTATAGTTTCCAATATTGTTGCAGGCCAAAAAGTGCATGAGCAATATGGGGGTGTGGTGCCTGAATTAGCCTCCAGAGCACATATGCAACATATTGTTCCCGTAGTTGATGCTGCATTAAAACAAGCAGGTTTACAAATGTCAGAAATTAACGCAGTGGGATATACACAGAGTCCTGGGCTTATTGGATCCTTGTTAGTGGGGGGTCAATTTGCCAAATCACTGGCGTTATCACAAAATATTCCCCTGATTGCAGTGCATCATATGCAGGCGCATGTATTGGCCAACCTGATTGGTTCCCCCAAACCATCGTTCCCTTTTTTATGTTTAACAGTTAGCGGTGGACATACACAATTAATACAATGCGACTCCCCTCTCATTATGAAAGTACTTGGAGAAACAATTGATGATGCTGCCGGAGAAGCCTTTGACAAATCGGCAAAACTACTTGGACTCCCTTACCCAGGAGGACCACTTATAGACCACTATGCTCAGTCCGGTGATGGCAAACGCTTTAATTTCCCTAAGCCCCAGATAGAAGGATTGAATTTTAGTTTCAGTGGATTAAAAACTTCTATTTTATACTTTCTTCAACAGGCTGGCAAATCAGTATCCTACAAACAAGGGCTACAGGTTTCTAAACTGGAGCAGGATAAGTTTATCGCAGACAATTTATCTGACATATGCGCTTCCATCCAACAGCGTATCATATCTATTTTACTCGATAAATTAGAAAAAGCCGTTCACCAAACTGGGATTCAATCGATTTGTCTGGCAGGAGGCGTATCTGCCAACAAAGGACTACGAAAAGAGTTCACAGCATTGGCCCAACAAAAAGGATGGAAAGCCTCTATACCTCTTTTTGAGTATTGCACCGACAACGCAGGGATGATTGCTATTGCTGCCTACTACAAATACTTGGACAATCAGCGTAGCAAACTTACACTCTCCTCTTCGGCAAGAGCAAACTGGTAAATGGGACAGTCTACTTTTACCTTTAAGCAGTTTTCCATCAAGCAAGATCAATGTGCAATGAAAGTAAGCACTGATGCTTGTATTTTTGGCGCCTGGGTAGCTCAAAAAATTGTTGGCTCAAGTTTACCATCACCCCGCATTCTAGATATCGGAGCAGGTACCGGGCTTCTTTCACTGATGGCAGCGCAGCTATTGGTCAATTGCACCATCACAGCCATAGAGATTGATGAAGCGGCTGCACGGCAGGCTAAAGAGAATGTTGAGCTTTCGCCTTGGCGTAAAAAAATTCAGGTGCTACAAGCAGATATTAAGCAATACGATGATCAAAATGGGTTTGATATAATTGTCAGCAACCCGCCTTTTTTTGAGAGAGACCTGCTGGCAAATTCAAGAGCAAAAAACTTAGCTTTTCACGATACAAGCCTCACGTTGTCTGAGCTGCTGTTAACAAGCAGTCGACTACTAAACACAGCAGGATATATTTTTTTACTATTACCGCTAAGCAGAAAAAATGATTTAGTCAAGAATTGTGAGTTGTTGCAACTATCAATAACAGAATGCTGCTATGTTAGACCTTATCCTCATAAAATGATCTCAAGAATTCTGGTTAAATGCCGAAGAAATAATGGGTCAACATCATCTTCCTACAAAGAATCTGACCTTATTGTTCAGGGGGACCCTAATAACTATAGCCCTCAAGCCATTTCGCTTCTAAAAGATTTTTATCTGTATATGTAACTTTTTATTGAGTAGCATAATCCCGCATGTACTGATAGTTGTCTGTTAAAATGCCATCCTTTAATATAGTGGCGCGTTTCAATATAGGTGAGCTACCCTTCACAAGCAGGTCTTCCAATATGAATTTAATGAGTTGTTCACCAAAGTAACGACTAGCATCTTTGGGTAGTTCATTAGGCAGGTTTCCTACTGCTATAACATCTACACCGTTGGCAAGGTAGGGTGCTGTTTTTTGCAGACTAGTTTTATCAACGCCATACACAGGGTCCTCAATGGTTTGATCACCTAAATTAATCGGAATGGAGCCAAATGCATCGTCCGTAATGTCAGCTATTGTTACGATTCTGAACTCAGGTTGCTTCACGGCAGCTGCATCAAACAACCTTTCCATACCTTCCTCCCAATAAATGCCATTCAGTAAAATATCCGTGCAAGAAGTATAGGACTCAAAAAGACAACGATAGTCTTGGTGATTGGTATGAAATTCTTCACGATTATACCCCCCGGTAATTCGGTTTTTAAATAAATCTCCGGCTTTTAATTGTGTGTAAACAGGATAACTAAACACTGTTGAGCGATACTCATCTGGCTCCGCTTCCCTTACTCCCATAAGGTTTAAGACCTCCATGATTCCGTGGGCCACGCGCCCAGAACCCGTAACGGCAATTTTGATTGGCGGCAATTTAATTTCAAAATAACTATGAATTAACTCTTTGAAATTCTTTTGTTTATAAACTCTTTTTAAATTAAATGTTCCAGTTCTTTTGCCATAGGCCATGATCCCATTATGGGCCCCCACTACACCTGCAAAAAACCCAAATCCAATAATGCGCTGACCATCATCGTGCTCTAAGCATTCATAATCAATCAACGTGGTCTTTTTTTTCATCAGCGTATGAAACAATTGCTGATTATAGGGCTGGAGTTTTTTTGTATGTGAAAAGAATAAGTAGGTTTTACTCTCCAAGATGCACTGTATGGGAACTTCTTTTATTCCAAACAAATAGGTTGCTCCGGAAAGATCCTCAGTTAACATAGCACCCGCTCGTTCATATTCTCGATCGGAGAAACATCTTTTTTCGGAGGGCTGAACTAATATGCTAAGCGAGGGGAAGTTCTTCAGCAGCCACTTACACTGTGCAGGAGTTAATGCTACCCGGTTATCTGCCGGTGTTTTGCCCTCCCGAATAATACCAATAGTAGTCATAGGCATGTACCTTTGCAATCGATTCACAAAGTTAACCCCTTGAGGGCTTACCCATGAACTATTTTGAACTGTTTGAAATACCGCTTCAATTTGAGGTTGACACTATAAAAATCAAACCTAAGTTTTTAGAGTTAAGCCGTAAGTACCATCCCGACTTCCACTCTCATGAAAGTGAAACAAATCAGGAAGAACTGATTGAAATCTGCGCTACAGTAAACAAGGGCTGGCAAGTATTTCAAGAACCCTTAGCTACATTGAATTATGTGCTACAACTTTCTGGTAAAATTACCGAACAAGATAATCCTGTTTTGTCTGCCGATTTTTTAATGGAAATGATGGAGCTAAATGAACTACTGACAGAATCAAATTCAACTCATTTTTCAATTCTGCAAGAAAAATTACATCAATACAAAAAAGACCTTTATGAAGGCGTTAAGGATTTACTTGTAAAATCACCTGCAGAAACTGCTGAAACAGAATTTGAAAGAATTAAAGAATATTATTACAAAAGCAAATACCTGGATAGAATTCAAAAGAGAATTGAATCAGGCCTTAGTTAAACAGCAAATTTCCCTAATTTTGCAAACCCCGCCCGGGTGGCGGAATTGGTAGACGCAGCAGACTCAAAATCTGCCGTTCGCAAGGATGTATCGGTTCGACTCCGATCTCGGGCACAAAAGATCTTTTCAACATTGTTGAAAAGGTCTTTTACTTTTATGCACTATAGCTATTTTAATGCACTATAGCTACTTTACCGGTAGCCAATACTCGATTTGATTTGTCCGTTAAACGAATTAAGTAGACCCCGTTAGCAGCTGTACGTAAGTCCACATCAAGCAACTGATACCTACTTACAATTGCATAGTTTTTCCTAAACACAACGGCTCCTTTAGCGTCATAAATCGAAAGACCAAACTGATCTGAAACCCCGCTATAGTAGGAAACACTAAACCGTCCTTGTGTAGGACTTGGATAAACAAATAGTCGGGCTGTTACAGAGTCCCCAATAACAAATGGAGCACTGGTATTTGCGCAAGGTAATTTAGGCGGTAAATTTTGTGCGGTGACCGTGTAAATTCCTGAGGGATGTTTTAACCCAATTGAATCTACTTGCGAGGTCAATTCGCCGGGTAAATTTTGATTATTAAGCTGCCATGTATAAGCATAGTTTCCGGCTGGTGACACCGTTGAAATTAATGTAGTTCTTAAGCCAGGATAGATTTTAGTATAAGGAGTAGCGGCAAGTGTAACAGCCGGGTTTGGTTCTATTGCAACAGTTGTGGAAGATGACAGGCTGCTACATCCAAAGGCATTGGTTACAGTAACCTGATATGTACCAGCAATTCCTGTTAGTATTTGTTGTGTACTTGCTCCGTTGGTCCATGACCAACTATTACCGGAAGAAGCTGCAAGCAGCACTTTATCACCTTCACAGACTGTAGTGGGTGTTAAGGCTGTTATTGTTGCTACTGGCAATGGATTAACGGTTACTGCCACAGCAGGTGATACGCTAACACAGGCACCCGTGGTAACCGTTACAGTTAAGCTTGCGGCACTGTTCACGGTAATCGATGCTGAAGTAGCACCATTACTCCACTGATAACTATTTCCAGCATTGGCAGTTAAAACCACATTTCCACCTTGACAAAAAGTCAACGGCCCGCTGGCAACTATACTCGCAACAGGAACCGCTACTAGCTGTAATTGCACTGGCGTTCTACTAGTGCTTTCGCAGCCTGTTGAAGTCTCTTTACTGGCAGCATGATAGGTTATTGCGCCTATGGTGTTCAGAAAAGGATCTGCAACTAAGGTGCCCCCCGAGGAGGCCGTATACCACACTACAGTATTTCCAGGAGTGGTAGTAGCTGATGCAGTTAAGCGTGGTATCAAAGCCCCCGGACAAACTTGTTCTGTTTGATTTCCTCCACTTGTTGGCGCCAACAGACTAGCGCTTCCAATGGCAACGGATAATCTCACCGAAGGGGTTTGGCAAGAGCCATTAGTAGCGTAAACCGCAATATCACCACTTTGTGTTCCAGGGGTAAAAAACACGATTATTGAATTTGAACCCTGACCGCTTAGAATAGCCGCCCCTGCAGGTACGGTCCAAACATAACTACTGGCCCCGCTAACTGATGCAATTGAATAAACATATTGTGTAGTAGTGTTACAAACAGTTGTCATTCCACTGATAGCCCCTGGCGATCCCATATTACCACTTCCATTAGATACCGTAATATTAATGGCATTTGCCCGCCTGCTGGTTGAACCTGTGCTACTTTTAGCACGGATCGTAAACCAGGTACTTGAACCTGGAGTTAGCCCGGCAATAGTATAGCCCGCAACATTTCCAACTGAAATTTGTTGCACAAACTGGCCCGTTACAGGATCAAGTCGTAATATATCATAAGCAACAGCACCCATAACAGGATTCCAAGATAGATTGACTTCGCCTGCAGTGCAACTGTTTCCATCTCCTGTGAAACCAGTTACCGGCCCCATGATGTGAAAAACTGCATCGCTTAGATCCTGAGTAGACCCATTGTTAATTCGAATGAGAGCCTGTGAGGTATTTACACCAGTTGGCACTGTCCAGTTATAACGTGTAGTAGAAGAAGACAAGGAGCTTACTATTGGATTCCAGGTTGCCCCATTGTTAATCGAATATTCAATGGTATAAGTACCGGTAAAGCCCAGGTTGTTCCAGGTGATTAATTCACTGGTACCTGGGGCAAAATTTTCTCCACCATTCGGATAGGTCAATTCCAAACGCGGTTGATCAATAGTCCATGTTAAAGTATATTCTTGATTTGATGCTGTGGTAATAGCGCTTCCAGTTACCCTTATGGTGTAAGCTCCAGCAGCAGGAGTATTTATGGTCACTTGTTCCACATTACTAACCGCATCAATTCCCGTTGTAGCAGGGTTAGCTGGATTATTTTTATCCAAGACCCAGGGAAGGTGTGTAGTACTACCATTCAGTACGGTAAGATCAAGATTATTTACGAGAGGAATGGCCGCATTGGCCACTCCTGCAGGGTCATTCCAAACTAACATAACATTTATTCGAGAAACCCCTGCGGGAACAGTTATTGAAATATCTTGAAATACACCATTTCCAATATTATTTATTGCAAAACGGTTTTGTTCAAGCACTCGAGCGGCCTCCAATACATCAATTCGCCCATAGCCAAACTTATAGTCAGGACCAGTGTTACCTAAATCCTGCGCAGTGTTTAAAACGGAATTTTTGATCAGTGCAGAAGGAGGACTAGCGTTTGAATTCAATTGTCGATATCGCTGCACCAATAAAGAAACAGACCCTGCTACGCCTGGAGTGGCCATTGATGTGCCCGACATAAACGTATAGCTATTTGCCGGAGTAGTTGTTGAGAACACGTTATTTCCCATTGAGGAGATGTCTGGCTTTACTCTTCCATCCTGTACAGGACCAAAGCTGCTAAAAGAAGTCATTGCATCAGTAGAGGTGAGCGCTGCAACCAGGATATTATTTTTTGCAGACTTCCCACTTCCGGTGATGGTATACCACCCGCCCGGGCAAGAACTTTGAGAATTTCCAGCAGAGTGGATGTGTAAGTGTGTTGGAAAACTATTTAAGTTAAGGTCAGTTGCCCGGCTGGTTCCAGAGTAAGCAATGCTAGCTCCATTTATTCCACAGGTTGCGCCGCCACCATAGGAGTGACTACTAACCGATAAACTGTACGTGGGAATTGCAGTGGCAATTTCACCAGGAACGTTTCCGTTAAAATCATAAGAATACAATTTTGCATTAGGCGCCATCCCACGTGCAAAGGGGTCAATAAGTCCCCTTCCAAGTATGGTACCCGCACAGTGTGTGGAGTGCGAACTGGCAGCTACGTTTTCAACCTGCGTAACCCGACCAATTGGAAAAAAATCTAAGTGTGAACCAATTGCACCCCCATCCCAAATACCCACATTGACCCCATCTCCTTGCAAATTTCTGGAACCCTCGGATAACACATTCACTCGATGCATGGTGCGCCCAGGAAGATTCTCTTCTTTATTAGGTTCATCAATGAAATCAGCCCATAGAACAAAAGGTAATTCAATAAAATTGCGAACGTTTGAAGCAGGAACTCTGACTACAAAAGTCTTAAAAGATGGGAGCTCTTCTAAGATGGTTGCTCCCAGGTTAGTTAAGGAGGGAAGAATAGCAGGAGCCTGAATGCCATCAAACGTAATGATACTCAAATCAACATAGCCAGGCACAGATTGTGCGTGTGTTGGAACATTGAATTGATATAGAGCATGACTTGCCTTTTGTTTGGCAGAGAGGTGAAATATGCTACGTATTTGCGCTGTTGTGATTTGCCTCCAATTAACATTGGCTGCTATTGTTGCCGTATATGCGTAAGAAGGAATATAATCAATAAGTTCAATGCCTTGTTGGCTGAGTAATGAACGTGTTGTTGTAGTAGGTATTTCATCAAACTGCATCACCACATAATACTTACCCTGATGTAAAGCTGCTTGTATGGATAAGGGGGCAGTTGTCAGATCTTTTGCATTTCTTGCAGGGTTAAAATCGCCACTTAAAAAGTGAACAGTAGTATCCTTTGTCAACTGCGCATTACTCACCTCAGTTAATAATGAAAGGATCAAAAAAAATGTGCACGTATATAAATTTCTAAGCATAGCATAATTTTTCTATTGCTGAAATTAGAATAAAAAAGATAGAATGCAGTCTACCCTTTTCCCCTTTTTGAAAAAAGTTGATAAATATCTTTCCTATACTGAACACCTCCTTCAACTCTAGGCTGAACTAAAGTGTAGATTACCAACACAGGTGCCGGAGTGTTGAGTGTATGATATACAGGTTGCTGGTTCTTCATACAAGACTGCAAATAAATGGTATCCAACTTATTGTCAAGCAAATAATTCCCCAATACCAATGGCTCCTCCAATCGTATACAACCATGACTTAAAAACCTTTTGGACAATGAGAAGTAATCCTTGTTATTTGTGTCATGTAAGTAGACTCCTAAAGGAGTTTTAACATTCAATTTTAGTATCCCCAATGTGTTATCACAACCGGTTGATTGCCGAATAGTGTAAGGGAAATTGGTTGTAGAGAATTGTGACCAAGGAAGTATTTTATGGTCTACGATTTTGCCAGCCTTGTCTATCACTTGCATATTTTGTTGATCAAGCCAGGAAGTATCTTTTATTATTTTGGGTAAAAATTCTTGAATGGCAATACTGGTTGGCACAAACCAATAAGGATACAAAACAACCCGATCAGCCCATGCCGCAATAAAAGGAGTGGGAGTTAATGGTTTTCCTACAATAGCCCGCATAGAATGGAGTATATTTTCTCCTTCAATCAACTGCACTTCAGCTGCGGTAACATTAACGAGAATATAACGTGCAAATTCCCAATGATCTATCCATCTATAGACCTGATAAGCTTGCTGCAACCAACTGATAGTATCCGCTAATAGAACGGATGAGTGTTTTTGATATTCTTTTTGCTTGACCAATAGCAAATTCAGTAAACTCTTGCATTTTGCAGACCTGGGAAATCTGTAATAGTCAAAAAAATGCTGTAATTCATTTGGTGTGCTTACCTTTTCCAGCGCTAAGCTTATTCTTAGCAGCACCGATTTTTCCAGCTCAGTTGAAATGGACTCAAAAACAAACCAGGGTTCTGAAGAAGATCCAATGGACAAGGAGTAGGCGGTTCGAATAGCCAGTTGAAAATAACCAGAGCTTCTCCAACTGGTATCAGTTGCTGACAATACCGGATTCACGTTCAGAATCGATGCGGGAGAAAAATCAATCAATCCCTGTTCTTGATATTCTTTTACAGAATGAAGCAGTTTTTCTTTAAGCAATGCAGGTTGTGCTTCAAGCCGGCAACTTAACAGCAGCAAAAAAACAATTACAATAAAACTAGGCTTCATGAAATATTGTTGCGGTACATGGATTACTACTTGTTATTTCAAAAAAAACTAATTAACAAAACACTTAGCATTAATAAGGGTCTACATCAGACACAATAACCACTTGCTTAAAAGAACTCTTTTGTTGTAACGCCTTCAAAAATACTCGAATATCTAGCCGGCATTGTTCCAACAATTGTTTTTTTCGAGGCAGCTTCAATAACAACTCAAATCGGTACTGATTGCGAACCCGCTCTATCAAAGCAGGCGAAGGACCTAATAAATATCGCTGGTATTTCATGCCTAATTGTTGTGCCAGAAAGGTTGCCGCATTGGCCGCAACAGTAGCAGATGTATGTCGTATGCTTAGCTGGATCATTCTGCTAAATGGCGGATAAAAAAACTCCTCGCGTTTGGCTAATTCCTTTTCATAAACCTGCGTGTAATTATGTGTCAACACCTGTTCAAATAAAGGATGCCCGGGGTTTGTCGTTTGAATTAACACCTCCCCTATTGCATCCCGTCGCCCTGCTCTTCCACTAACCTGCTCCATCAATTGAAAAGCCCGTTCATTAACCCTAAAATCGGCATGCCTCAATAAGCCATCCGCATCTAAAATGCCTACCACATCTACTTTCTCCACATCAATTCCTTTCACAACCATCTGCGTGCCAACTAATATATCAATCTGCCCTAGTTCAAACTTATTAATCAGTCTATCGTGCGCACCCTTCCCCTTTACTGAATCAACATCCAAGCGAGCTACACGAGCTGTTGGAAATAACGTAGCCAATTGCTCCTCTACCTGTTCGGTTCCAAAACTTCTGGCCAGAAATTTATTTTGTCCACATCCTTCGCAACGCGTTACTTGTTGATATCGAGTACCGCAATAATGACAGCATAACAACTGATCCTGCTTGTGATAGGTTAAGGAAACAGCACAATGTAAGCACTGTGGAACCCAACCGCAGGATTTGCAAACCTGATAAGGCGTGTATCCTCGTCTATTTTGAAAAAGGATTACTTGCCGCTGATGCTGCAAAGCCTTTCGTATGCGTTTTTCCAATAGAGGGCTGATCCACGAAATTGATTTTGCCTGTGAACGAATTGCGTTCATGTTCACTAGCTGAACAGCTGGCATAGCCACATCACCAAAACGTGTTTGCAAAGACACCAATCCATACTTATTGCTCGTTGCATGATAGTAAGATTCTAAAGAAGGAGTGGCGCTTCCTAACACCGTTTTGGCCTGAAACAGAGAAGCTAAATATAAAGCTGTATCACGTGCATGATAGCGGGGAGCAGGATCCTGTTGTTTGTAAGAATAATCATGCTCTTCATCACAAATAATCAACCCTAAATTGGCAAAGGGCAAAAAAATGGCAGATCGTGTTCCTAATATTACATTTGTTTTATTTGCTGCAACACCGTGCCATATTTCAACCCGTTCATTGGGAGAAAACTTAGAATGATACACCCCTACATGTCCTCCAAAATGATGTTGCAGTCGACGAATAATTTGAGTAGTGAGTGCAATTTCTGGAAGCAAAAAAAGAACTTGCTGTCCTTTGCGCAACGCTGCCGCAATCAACTCAACGTAAATATTTGTTTTTCCACTGGACGTAACGCCATGCAACAACACGGTTGACTTTGTCTCAAACTCCTTTTTGACTGCCGCAAATGCTCTTTGTTGTGGAAGAGAAAGCGTAAAATCTAAATTAATATGTGGTTCAGGAACAGTAATGCGATCTACGATTCTTTTCTCTAGAGTCAAAATACCTCGGTCAACTAAACTTTTTAAAGTAGCAGGACTTGCTTTAGCGATCAGGAGTAATTCCTTTGCGTTTATGGCTAATTTATTGGGGTCTTGCTCAAGTAATGCCTGCACGAGCTCTTGCTGTCGGGGTGCTTGCTTAAGTGATGCTAACAACTCCTCCCACTTACTTGGGTTTGAATACGGCGGGGATAAGGTAACAAATGCTGCAAGTTTTGGCTTATACTTCTCAGTAAGGGACTCTGCTAATTCGCAAATATTTTTTTGTAATAATCGCTGAACTATTGGCGCTATATTTTTTTTTCCAAGTAGTGTCTGAACTTGATCAACTTGTAATTTTTTTTGCAAAAAAAGAGCCTCTGCAACCAAATACTCATCATCATTCAACTGCGAGAAATTTTCTGATGCTTCAGCATTATAGATTAACGTAGTGTCACTGTTTAATCGAAAATGTGCTGGTAAAGCAGCTGCCATTACTTCTCCCTCAGTACACAAATAATATTGAGCTATCCAATTCCATAATACAATCTGCAAGGGAGTTACCAAAGGCTTGGTGTCCAAAACCTGCAAAATGGGTTTTAAATAGAAGTTGGAATGGTTTTTGTCCATCAAACGAACTACTATACCGGTGTACCTTTTTTTCTTACCCAAATTGACTTCAACTCTACTCCCAACTTGAATTATTCTCTGAAAAGAGTCTGGCACACTCCAGGTATAGGTAACCGGCAAAGCCGCTGGCACTAAAACATCCGCGTAGAGGAAAGCAGTTGACATCTGCCCCTAAATTACCACATAAAAATCAGCCTTCCACTATGCCCCAATCCAAGCAGCATTATAGGCCTTAAGTTTTTGTTCCATTTTTTCCTTGACCAACGCTTTGAGTTGTGGAAGTTGTTCCATCGTGTAACCCTCCACCTTAACCTCCTCTAAAAAAATAGCTCGGCTTCTACCTGGCTTTATGGTGGTAGGATGGCTGTAATGCATGCGTTCATACGCGTCTAAAAAAAGCAAAGGTTTGATTGGAGTATTTGTTTCAATTGCAATACGAAAAGCGCCATCATAAAACGATTTTAGCGGCTCCGAGCTCATATTGAAAGTTCCTTCGGGAAAAACAAAAATAGAAATCCCCTTTCGTAGCAATGCCTTCAGCCTCAATACGCTGGCAGCCCTGTTTTTCGGGTCACTACGATCCACTGTAACTATGGCACGCTTATAAATAAACCCGAATATTGGGATACTTGAAGTTTCTGCACGTCCCAAAGGCCTAAAATTTCCTCTGATGGATTTAACTAAGAAAACCGCATCGATAAAAGATAGATGATTGGCCACGTAGATATAAGGCTTATTGAAATCGTGTGGCACTTCAAAATAATTACGGTGTGGCATTCCTACTAAAAACAACCAACTGTCCGCCCACACCCTACACAGTCGCATCATGATATTTCCTCCATCAACAGGTCCTCCCCATGAAGCAATAATAAAAAAAGGCAATAAGAAAAACATAATTGCCACAAACAAGAGCAAGGTATAGATTACGTATAAAAAGCGAAAGGGATACAGTAAGTACTTCATAGGCCGGAAACGTAAAAGTAAATGAACAATTTGGTATCGCAAGGAAGATGTAATTTTGCCCTTCATGCAAAAATTGTCCACTGTTGCCTTTCACACACTGGGTTGTAAATTGAATTTCTCAGAAACCTCTGCACTAGCCCGGCAGCTTTCGCAAGAAGGATTTGCGCAGAAAAATTTTGAGGACGAGGCCGATTATTATGTCATCAACACTTGTTCTGTAACGGAAAATGCAGACAAGGAATGCCGTCAGTTAGTAAGGAGAATTCAACGTCGTTCCCCTTCCAGTGCGGTGGTAATAATGGGTTGTTACGCACAATTAAAACCGGAGAAAATTGCCTCCATCCCTGGTGTAGACCTGGTGTTGGGTGCCAGTGCAAAATTTGAGCTGGTCACACATTTAAAAGCGTTAAAGAAAGGAGAGGATACCAAGATTTGTAGCTGCGATATTGATACCGTTGAAAACTTTCATGCTTCTTGGTCTGTTCAACATCGCACGCGTACATTTTTGAAAGTGCAAGATGGGTGCGACTACAATTGCTCTTTCTGTACCATTCCAAAGGCTCGTGGAAAAAGTAGAAGCGATAGGATTGAAAACGTTTTAAACAATGTGAAAGAAATCGAAACTGCAGGGTCCAAAGAAATATTGCTTACCGGTGTTAACCTGGGAGACTTTGGCGAAAATGGCGAAACCTTCTTTCAATTAATTTGTGCCTTAGAAGACCAAACAACCGTTCCTCGCTATAGAATATCTTCCATTGAGCCTAATTTGCTTTCCGATGAGATCATCAAGTTTGTGACTTCCAGCAAACGATTTATGCCTCATTTTCACATCCCGCTACAAAGTGGAAGTGATCGTATACTCGGTTTGATGCGTAGACGTTACAAAAAAAAGTTATACGCAGAAAGAGTGAATTTGATCAAGGAGCTAATGCCTCATGCCAGCATTGGCGTGGATGTGATTGTTGGATTCCCTGGCGAAACAGATGCCGACTTTCAAGAAACCTATTCATTCCTCGAATCTCTCCCCGTTACTTACTTGCACGTATTTACTTACTCGGAACGAGATCATACATTGGCCGCTTCTCTAAAAAATATCGTGCCCACTCCAATCAGACATGCACGTAATAAAAAACTGAGACAGCTTTCTTACCAAAAACAGGAGTGCTTTGCTAATCAATTCAGTGGAACCACTCGACCTGTTCTTTTTGAGAAAGAAGAAAAAACTTCAATGATGGAGGGCTATACAGATAATTATATCAGAGTAAAGACCCCATTTAAAAAAGAGTGGATCAATCAAATTGTTGATTGGAAAATTTAAGTTTAACATACCTTTACGCCCCTCAGGAACGTTAGCTCAGTTGGTTTAGAGCACTACTTTGACAGAGTAGGGGTCACTGGTTCGAGTCCAGTACGTTCCACTACCCTTACCACATTTTTTCAAAGCTTCTTGGTCCAGATAAGGGCTCCTCTATTTGAAACAGGGTGCCGGACGGTTTTTTTAGTTGAAGGAGATCCTTGTTTCCAAAAATTCTAGAGAGCAAACCCAACGGAGTTAGAAAAAAATAAAACAACAACGACAGTATTATTCTTGGAATAATCAAGCTAAGCACCCAAGTTAGTTTCATCCAAATAATATCAATAGTACTCATGGTCCTTGCACTGATTAACACTAGTATAACGAGCGTGATAGCAGCATAGCAATAAGTCAAGCTTGAGGTTGCTTTCCACCCAATAAGTAATGCCAAGAGAAGCACCATTATGGTCTGTACTTGTTGTCGCGAATTGCGTTGACTAGTCATCTTAAAAAAGTGTATAAACAAATGGAGCTAATGCACTGCTCCCGCCGATTACAATTAGAAAGCCTAACAATAAAAGCACCAAAATGAGGGGGATCAACCAAAATTTCTTTCGTTCGCGCATAAATTGCCATAGATCTTTTAACAATTCCATACTCTTAGTTTAATCTTTTTCAAAATTAATCATCCATTTTTCTTTATTAGCAAAATCAGGCTGTTCTTCTTTGATAAATAAAAAATTATTTAGCACCAAAGCGTCCATGTCCGTGCTCATAAAACAGCGATAAGCATCCGCTGGAGTACAAACTATTGGCTCTCCTCTTACATTAAAACTAGTATTTACCAAAACTCCTACACCTGTTTTTGACTTAAATGACTGTAACAGGTGATAAAATTTAGGGTTAGTTGAAGCATGAACCGTTTGCACTCTTGCAGAAAAGTCCAGATGGGTAATTGCTTGTAGCTCACTTCTTGGGAAATACAATCTTTCCCAAAGAGATAATTGCTGAAAATCGGCGGGCAATGATTTTCGATGTGCCTCACGAAGAGAGGCTACAATTAGCATGTAAGGGGACTCTCCCTCTAACTCAAAGAAATGATTGGCATCTTCAGCTAATACTGCCGGGGCAAATGGACGAAACCCTTCCCGGTGCTTGATCTTTAAGTTCAATTTTTTTTGCATATCCGGATCTCTTGGATCTCCCAGAATACTCCTATTGCCCAATGCCCGAGGCCCAAATTCCATACGTCCCTGAAACCAACCCACCACTTTCCCTTTGGCAAGCAGCCCCGATACCTGGTCATATAAGGCTTGATCTGATACATAGTGTTCATATACTCCTTTCGCTCGCTTAGCCGCCAACACCACCTCTTTATCACTATAAAAAGGGCCTAAGTAACTGCCCTCTTGTTGATCGGACTCATCACCAATAATTCTTTGCTGAGCAAAATACTGATAGTAAATAGTCAACGCTGCGCCCAGGGCTCCACCAGCATCACCTGCTGCAGGCTGGATAAAAATATCATCAAAAATACCTGCACGTTGCAATTTGCCATTGGCAACACAGTTAAGCGCAACTCCACCAGCCAAACAACAAAATGAAGCACCGGTTAACCGCTTGGCTTCTGCTGCCATTTTCAATACAATTTCTTCCGTTACTTGCTGTATGGCCAGCGCCAGATTACAATAGGCAGGTAAAAGTTCGGCCTCTGGCTCTCTTCGTTTTATTCTAAATAATTTTTCCCATCGCCTTTTATGAACCATACGAAGGCCAGTGGCATATTGAAAGTAATATTGATTCAACCAAATGGACCCGTCAGGATAAATATGAATCAGTTCATTTTCAATCAATTCCTTGAACTGAACAGTTTCCGCGGACTGTGGATTACCATAAGGCGCCAGCCCCATTAATTTATATTCGCCAGAGTTGACGGTAAAACCCAAGTAATAAGTAAATGCACTATAGAGTAATCCCACTGAATGTGGAAAGTGCATCGATCGGATCAAAGAAAGAGAAGACCCCTCTCCTATACCAATGGATGCAGTACACCACTCGCCTACTCCATCTATGGTCAATACTGCAGCTTTTTGGTAAGGTGAGGGATAATAAGCACTAGCCGCATGGGACAAATGATGTGGGGTGAAAAGAAGTCTAAGTTTTTTTTTCTGATAAGTCCCCACTTGACTAAGTCCATCGTAGATTTTCTTTTTCATGAACAGTTTTTCATCCAGCCATACAGGGATTGCTTTCAAAAAAGAAAGCAACCCTTTTGGAGCAAAGGCATAGTAAGTTTGAAGTAACCGTTCAAATTTGAGCAAGGGCTTATCGTAAAACACTACCGCATCCAACTCATCAATAGTAACGCCACCTTCCTCGAGACAATAACAAATTGACTGCAAAGGAAACTGGGATGAATGTTTAATTCGAGTAAACCGCTCCTCCTGTGCTGCAGCTATTATTTTTCCATCCACAACCAATGCAGCAGCCGAATCATGGTAAAAGGCTGAAATTCCCAGTATTTTTTTCATGGTTGCTTCGCTAGCGTTCCTGCAATATACGCCGCGATCTGTTCTCCAAAAATACGGTGAGTGCTGGCTGAGATGTGTTGCTGCCCGTGCGGAACGTGCGTATTGCCTGCGCGTTTGAAAACTAGTTCGTGAAGTGGATAATGAAAAAATGTATCAGCAGAAGCCGAAAAATATTTTTCCATCATTGAAGGAACAGAAGAATGCCCCTGGTAAGTTGGAATATCCAGGATAATCAACTTGGCATATGGCTTTGTCTGCTGATACAATCTATTCAATAATAGTTTTTCCAGCTCTTGGTCTGCCTCACTAATTTGTCCGGAATGCGTATTCACCTGTTCGGCCTCAGTGCGATGACTCTTTTTTAAGGAAAGGGTTTTAAAAAAATCCCAAATGGTGTTAAAAGTAAAATTATAGAGATAGGAATGCTCGCCAAGCCAATGAAACAATTTAAACTGGTAGATAAAATTTTGAATTTTTACCCCAGGCAAATGTTCCTGTTTAACTAATTGCAAAGTGTCATTAGATACTTTAAAGAATGCCGCTTTTTGATTATCATCAAAATCATTCTCAAAAAATCCAAGTACAATATAATCAGGCTGATACTTATACCCTTCCTGTTCTAAAAAAACTAATTGTTCGCCCGTTCCTGTTCCCGACAGGCCTGCATTTATAACTGTTGCGTTTATGCCTTGATCCCTGAGCCGTTGTTCTGCCACAGCTGCATAAGTTTCCAACTGATTCACTTCATATCCAAAAGTGTGCGAATCTCCTAATACAAGCACCCGTATCTCTCCGGGTTTTTTAGAATAAGAGATAGGCGAATTATTTCTGAAGCCCTGATTATTTGTCTGAAAGTGATAGACCCCATCTACACTTCGATGTGTAAATTCCATATTAGGCCTCATTCTTCTTAAGTGAAACTTTCCATACCACCGGTCGGTGAAATAGCGTGGAAATAAAACAATGTTATCCTTGTACAAGGCTCTAATTAGGAGTTCTCCTAAAAACAAACTCATGGCCGTACTTAGTACTATAATCAGGAGGGGGAAAGCTATTTTTTTTTGCCAGGCTGACATAAGCAAATAAAAAAAGGGGTTAACTATATAACCCCTTGATCTTCACTGTGGGAGCTGACGGGATCGAACCGCCGACCCTCTGCTTGTAAGGCAGATGCTCTAAACCAGCTGAGCTAAGCTCCCTTTTGAGGGTGCAAAGATAAGAGGTGAGTGTAATTTACCAAAGGTATTTTTCAAAAAAGCAAAGCAAAGTAACTTTGTCTCATGACCAAAGATTGCTCAAAACCACTTGAACGGACAACTGTGCTGGAATTGACCAGTAAATCAACTGAACATGGTTGGAAATTAATGGTGTGGAATGATGATACGAATACCTTCGATTGGGTCATTCAAGCCTTAATGGAAATTTGCGGACATAGCCGGGAGCAAGCAGAACAATGTGCAATTATTATTCACTACAAAGGAAGCTATGCAGTAATGGAAGGGGAGTATGAGAAATTGTCCCATTACTGCACCCAAATCCTGGATCGTGGCATCCAGGCAACAGTTGAATCCTTAACACATTAGTGTGTCAACAAGTCCATTATACAGCAAAACGGGGTATTTTTGCCCCCCATGGAACTGAGCAAAAGTTTTAATCACAGCCAAGCAGAACTGAAATGGTACTCTCACTGGATGGAGAAAGGATATTTTCATTCAGAACCAGATGAAAGAGATCCCTACACGATAGTAATTCCTCCTCCTAATGTTACAGGCGTGCTGCATATGGGGCACTGCATGAATAATACCATTCAAGATATTCTGATTAGAAGAGCCAGAATGCAGGGTAAAAATGCCTGCTGGGTTCCTGGCACAGATCATGCTTCTATTGCAACTGAGGCTAAAGTGGTACAGCTTTTGCGGGAAAAGGGAATTACAAAGTCGTCTTTAAGTCGGGAAGCATTCTTAGGTCACGCTTGGGATTGGAAAGAAAAATATGGCGGGATCATCCTGGAGCAATTAAAAAAGATCGGATGCAGCCTTGATTGGGAGCGCACTCATTTTACCATGGACCCTACCTATTACCAATCAGTGATCGGGGTGTTTGTGGAGCTTTATCAAAAGGGTTACATCTATAGGGGCAAACGGATGATTAATTGGGATGTTAACGCAAAAACGGCTCTTAGTGACGAGGAAGTGATTCGGAAAGAAACCACACAAAAGCTATACCATATTCGCTACAAATTGGAAGGCTTGGATGATCAATATATTGTAATTGCAACCGTTCGTCCTGAAACCATAATGGGCGACACGGCAATATGTGTGAACCCCAATGACAATCGTTATACGCACCTACATGGTAAAATGGCATTTGTGCCCTTGATCAATCGAAAGATCCCAATCATCACGGATGAGTATGTGAGTATGGATTTTGGAACAGGGGCATTAAAAGTTACACCTGCACACGATATTAATGATTATCAGCTGGGCATTAAACATCAATTGGAAATAATTGATGTGCTAAACGATGATGGCACATTGAGCGAAGCGGCGCAACTTCATATAGGAGTAGATCGTTTTGAAGCAAGAAAATTAATCAGTGGAGAACTGCAGGAAAAAGGGTTCATCGTTAAAACAGAGGAATATATCAGTGAAATAGGCTATAGCGAGCGAACAGATGTAGTGGTAGAACCTCGCCTTTCACTGCAATGGTGGGTGGACATGAAAAAAATCAGTGGCCCCGCGCTTGCTGCTGTTGAAAACGAGGAGATTAAATTCTATCCCTCCAAATTCAAAAATCTTTATCGACATTGGATGGAGAACATCAAGGATTGGTGTATTTCCAGACAACTTTGGTGGGGCCATAGGATTCCGGCATGGTATGACCAAGAAGGAAATATGGTTGTTGCCAGAAATGAGCAAGAAGCCTTGGCTATTTACAAAACCAAGTTTGGTCAGTCTATTGACAAGCTCCAGCAAGATGAAGATTGTTTGGACACTTGGTTTTCCTCATGGCTCTGGCCATTTGAAGTATTTGGTGGGCTGAGCAATCCGGGTAATAAGGAAGTGAATTACTACTACCCTACGCAAACCTTGGTCACAGCTCCGGAGATTATTTTTTTCTGGGTTGCTCGAATGGTAATGGCAGGTTATGAATTTCAAGGAAAAGCTCCCTTCAGCGAAGTATATTTCACAGGTATTGTTCGAGATAAGCAAGGGAGAAAAATGAGCAAAAGTCTTGGAAATTCGCCAGACCTGCTTGCCCTAATTGATAAGTATGGAGCTGATGCGGTTAGGTTTGGAATCCTCATTTCTTCACCAGCAGGAAACGATTTATTGTGGGACGAAAGCAGCAATGAACAAGGCCTTCATTTCAATAATAAACTTTGGAATGCACTTCGACTCATCAAAGGATTTGAATCTCGCGTTACTGCAGAAAATGCCGTTGAAATTCCACAGTTTGCCATTGATTGGATGCAGCATCGGATTGCAGCCTCACGCGAACAAATAGAAATTCAATTCAAAGAATTTAGACTCAGTGAAGCGCTCAAAACCATATACTCACTAATATGGGACGACTTTTGTAGCTGGTATTTGGAATGGATTAAGCCAGGTTTTGAGCAACCTATACACGGTTTTACCCTTGAGCGCACCATACAGCTGTATGAAGAGCTATTACATCTCTTGCACCCATTTATGCCTTTTATCACAGAAGAGATTTTTCACCAACTCAGTGAAAAGAAAGAAGACCTTACTATAAAACAGCTAAGCAAATCGAGTGCTGCCGATATAACTATACTCGAAGCAGGCGAGATGCTCAAAGAATTGATCACGGCTATTCGAGATACCCGAAACAAATATCAACTTAAACAAAAAGATTCCATTCGACTCTGGATAGAAACAGATCAACCTGCTCAACTAGTTTTGATTCAATCACTCCTTTCAAAACAAGCCAACGCCTCCTCACTAACTATTGTTAATGCTTTTGATGTCAATAAAACCGGGATAACAGTGGTGGTTGGTAAGCTTAAATTATTAATAGAAACGGAGCAAGGACAATCTACCGAAGGGCAACGTGAGCAATTGGAGAAAGACTTAAACTATTATAAAGGCTTTTTACAGAGTATAGAAAAAAAACTTACTAATGACCGCTTTGTTCAAAATGCAAGGCCGGAAGTTGTTGAATTGGAACAAAAAAAGAAAGCAGACTCATTGGCCAAAATACGCTTATTGGAAGAGAGTCTTTCTCGATTAAGTTCCTGATTGCGCAAGATGTGCATTGCACTCTTAATACTCATCGACTTATTAAACTTACGGGCCAAATAAATTCCATGAACCAGCCCTTGAATCTATCATACTGATCCGGGTCCATAACTTTTGATACCCGAAAGCCAAAATTAACGGGATGTTGATTCCACCACTTGGTGTCAAAGTAAATTTCCGCCCCTGTGCTTCGTTGAGGAACATGAACACGCTTATTGACGGAATACACTCGGGTATAATCATAGAATAAGGCAGCACGGATTCTTGACAGATAGGCCAGATTTGCAAAGCCCCAATCAGGGTGCCAAATCGGGAAATGATAATCTACACTGGTTCGCCACATTCTTGAAAAATATCTTCCCAGATATCCGCGACTGTAAGGAAAACGATTTCCATAGGTTAATCTTGCCATCGTATCTCTTTCTTGCCAGTACAAGCCCGCTACAAAATGATGATGATGCAACAGCCCAGGTAAATAAATTTTTACCTGCCCATTGAACTGAAACCCTGGGTTGGCAGAAATACTGTGCCTAAATGCTGTGGCATAGGTTAAGCCAAGTCTCGGAAAAACGTGTTGGAGAGCTGTGGTAGTTTGAAATGAACCATTGAGTCTGTGAACAAAATGCTGGATTGAACCAACACCAAATGTATCTCTATCAAAGCCCTTAAAAAAGTCAGCCCTTAAAACATAATGACTGGAAAGATTCAACTGCCGAAAATATCGACCTCTTGCGTCGGTGAGTGGCAACACCCATCCTAATTGTGCATCTAACTGATCCCAGGTTCTTGTTACGCCCCTATTAGCAAACTGTCTTCCAAAAGTATAATCAACCCCTCCGTTGGCAATTAAAAACCAATTGCCATAACTGGTAGAAGCACCCAAACCATGTGTCTGTTCCGATTCATTGTATTGATAACGAATTTCAGTTTGTAAAGTATTCAATGCATTTTCTCCATAAAGTGTCATGGAGAATAATGGATCCTCATAAGCTGGACGCCAACTATGAAAATTGATCAGTGCTGTTGACTTTGGATAAGGCTGTACGGGATACATCCCTGACTTTTTAGAAAAGTTTGTCCATTTTTCCGTTGCTTGTTGATAGGCCACTTTGTTGGCAACTGAGGCACCTGCTAAAGAAAGATCGATTTCCACTGGCTGCACTGAGTCGATCAGTATTGATCTTAACTGATATCCTTCCGCTTGCTGCTCTGACCAATAAATACGATTACCGGCTACCTGTACTTGATATTTGCCCAGTCCTTTATCAACGATGCAAAAAAGTTTTTTTGTAGAAAGATCAAATCGATATAGGTTATCATTTGCCGCAAATCCTCCTGAAAAATAAATTGAGCCCTGATAGTGTTGAGGAAACCCAATACTAAATGGTAAAAAAGGAGTAAGCACTTCTTCCTTGTCTTTTGTTATCAGTAACAATGCCATAGTGCCATCAGTTTGACGAGCCATAGTAATAACACTGTCCTTACCAATGAATTTCGGGTCGGTAAGAAAATAACCGGCAGAGGATCTATAGGTGCGAAGTAACTTTCCATTAGGAATCTCAAGCCAATCTAATGAAGTAGTACCATCTTCCTTTACCTGCACGGCCACCACTTCTCCTCCTTCAGAAATATCTGGAGAAAAATAACGAGTATGATGTGTGAGATTAATCTGTGTGTTGGCGCGCAGGTCAAATAATCGTAAAGCACTGTATGTGATCCAACCTCTGCGCGGGTCTCTCTCAAAAGCAGCATAAACTATTTTGCCATTACGGTAACTAAATTGTGGTTCCAGTGCAATATCCTGCGTTCGCAATCGATGCTCTTTTTCTCCATCAAATAAATAAAACCCAGGACGATGGCGATTTGTTGAACGGATATACACTAACGAATCCTGTTCAATTACGTAAGGGAATTGACGATGATCAACAAAACGCCTATTGGTCTGAAATAACGATTCACCCGTTGCGACAGCTTCTGCGGATATTGGCTTTTGATAGGATTGAAGTGCTCCTTTGATAAATGCCCGATAAGTTAGCCCTGAATGTTTTTTTATTGCCCCTTGAAATGGATATATCAACGTGTTGTAAGAAACGGCATGTCTTACCACTTTCTCCCAAAATTGATCACCAAATTGCTGGTAGCCATAGTTCACCAATAAATAACCCAATTCATAATGATTGGGGACCCAATCTTTATATGATCCATTTCGGATCTTCATCCAGGAATAATTTTTATCGGCAGTCCAAAGGATTGGGAAACTATTCATGAAACGGGGTAGCTTTCCCCTTCCCTGCTTACTCAATGCCGATTCCTGCCAAACAGCATCTCCTTCAAAAAACCAATTTGGCACAGCTGCATTGATAGCCATATCAAATGCTTGTTCGCCAAAAAACCGAAGCACAAACTTGCTAAGTCCCTGCTTCATGTTCTCAAATTGCTCTACATGCCTATACTCGTGCAGCGCTAACTGATCCGACCATCCGATGGCTCCACTAGAAAAATTATCCAAATCGGGTTGCAAGTACCATTCGCTTCGGGAAGGGCCCACTTGCACATACCCGTTTGAGATAACAGTACGATGTTGAAGTATTATGGGAATAGGCTTAACACCAACTCCTAAAGCGTTTGGACGCTCTCGCGCTATTAAATGAATCAGTTTTGCGGCTCGTTGAGCTTGACTGTCTAAACCTGGCGAAAAAATTAATTGAACCGTATCCGTTTTGATCTGTAGCCAACGCTGCTTACTGCGATGCCCCCCGAATTGCTGAGAAAAAATAGTCAGCGACAGGGTTTGAAGAAAAAAAAACAACAAGAATCTTATCATAAATTCAGCGGGATAGATTTGCTAACATATCTTTTGTCATAGCCGCTAAATTATATTCCTCCTTCCACCCCCAATCTGCACGGGCGGGTGAATCGTCAATACTCTGCGGCCAACTATCTGCAATTTGTTGCCTATAATCAGGAACAACGTTCATCTCAAATGCAGGGATATGTTCTTGAATTGAATGGCAGATTTCTCTAGGTGAAAAACTCATAGCGGACACATTATAGGAAGTACGAAATTTAATTGCTGAAACCGGCGCTTCCATTAATTCAAGAGTTGCCCGAATCGCATCAGGCATATACATCATAGGCAAGTAAGTATCTTCCTTTAAAAAACAGGTGTATTTTTTTTCCCGCAAAGCTTCAAGATAGATTTCTACCGCATAGTCGGTGGTTCCTCCGCCTGGTTCAGATTTATAGGAAATCAAGCCTGGATAGCGAATACTTCGCACATCTACCCCAAATCTATTCCAAAAATAATTGCACCAAAACTCCCCGGCATATTTGCTGATACCATACACTGTGGTAGGTTCTATGACAGTTTGCTGAGGACAATTTACCCTTGGTGAACTTGGTCCAAAAACAGCAATAGAAGAAGGCCAAAAAACTTTACTTAATTTTTCCTCCCTGGCAATGTCCAGCACATTTAATAACCCCTGCATGTTGAGATTCCATGCCAGCGCAGGGTTTTTTTCGCCTGTTGCAGATAAGATAGCCGCCAATAAATAGACTTGCGTGATATTTTGGCGAATAATTTGAACATGCAACATCTCTTTATTCATCACGTCTAAGGAAACATAGGGGCCCGTTCCTTCTAAAAGCTGATTTTGTTCACGCAAGTCTGCAGCTATCACTTGATATTGGCCGTATATTTTCCGAAGGGCCAAGGTTAGCTCCACTCCTATTTGGCCGGAGGCGCCAATAACCAAAATTTTCTCTTTTCGCATGGCAAGGATTTACAGACAAACTTAGCATTACTTTTGCAAGATGAAATCCTTTCTTAAAACCCTTTTTCAAGGGCAATCCTACGATCCGCGTTCCTTTTTCCTACTTGCCGGGCCATGCGTGGTTGAATCAGAAAAAGGGGCGATGGAAATAGCCTCTACAATCAGTGCTTGTTGCAAAGGCTTACAAATTCCCTTTGTTTTCAAAGCCTCTTATCGGAAAGCCAACAGAACCAGTTCCTCCTCATTTACAGGCATTGGAGATCAACAAGCTCTTGAAATCTTACAAAATGTAAGAACCACTTACAACATACCTGTAGTAACTGATATTCATACTGCAGAAGAGGCCAAGTTGGCTGCTCCCTATGTAGATATTTTGCAGATTCCTGCATTTCTATGCAGACAAACCGATCTTTTGTTGGCTGCAGCTGAAACAGGCAAGGTGGTCAATATTAAAAAAGGACAGTTTCTCAGCGGCCCAGCAATGCAGTTTGCTGTAGAAAAAATAAAAACAGCTGGAAATGAAAAAATATTGCTGACCGAAAGAGGAACTACTTTTGGTTACCAAGACCTGGTGGTAGACTTTAGAAATATTCCCTGGATGAAAGCAATTGGGGTTCCTGTAGTGATGGACGTTACCCATGCTTTGCAGCAGCCTAACCAAGCTACCGGAATCACAGGCGGTAACCCAGAACTCATTGGCACTTTGGCAAAAGCAGCCATTGCTACCGGAGCTGACGGATTATTTATTGAAACACATCCAAATCCATCCCTCGCAAAAAGTGATGGCGCCAACATGTTACCGCTGCATCAACTTGAAAACCTGTTGAAGGAACTGATTAAAATTAGAAAAGCTGTTAGCTCTAACGAAGATCCTCAATGGTTACACCAGGGAATTTAGCCTTGTCAAATACAAAAAGAGCATCAGAAGCTGGTAGATTAGTTTTGAGTGTATTGACAGTGTAGGAGTACCGATTACCCGCATTCTCCATTACCTTGGTAGCATACATTGTTTTGGCATTCTTGTCGATGAGCAAATAAACCGTGTGAAAATTTTTGCTTTTATCTACCGGTGTTAATTGGATCTCTTGCACCAAACGCGTTCCCACTTTTTTCTCTCCAACAAGTTGATAGAAAAAATCTTTGTCGTAAAAATTGGAGAAAAGTTTTTGCGGTGTGATCATACCTGCGGAGGCCCCAAGTGTATTAATGGTTACTTCATTTGCCGCTTTGTCATAATTCCATACCGTACTCCCATTGCAAAAAATCTCTTGACCGCCAAAGCTTAGTTTATAACGAGTCCCCTTCATGAGAATGGTGCCAGACTTAGTAGACAGCACTTTTCCAGCGGCATTTTCAACCTTATAGGTAAAACTGGCTTTTACGGTAGTGAAGGACTTAAACCGATTGCTAACCGCATCAAGTACCTTTTTAGCCTCAAGGTCATTTTTAGTTGCCTTGGTTTGCGCGTTTACTCCCCCTGCAATTAGGGCGAGCATTAAGGATAAGACTAGAGGTGTTTTCATGCGATTGATTCTGTCTTGGATTGGGCTTTGCAAAGATAGTCCAAATCAACCCATGTTTTCGAGATGTCTCATCAAATCAGCTTCAGTCCTAATTAATACATCTCTGGGCTTACTACCCTGGCTGGGCCCCACAATGCCTGCAATTTCAAGTTGATCCATCAATCTACCAGCTCTGTTGTATCCTAATTTCATTCGACGCTGTAAAAGAGAGGTTGAACCAATCTGGTTTTGAACAATTAACCTAGCCGCATCCTCAAACAAAGAATCCCTATTAGACATGTCCAGCTCACCACGAGCTTCGGCTTCTTTCTCGTCAATATACTCAGGCAATAAAAATGCTTGTGGATACCCTTGTTGTTCCTTGATATAGTCCACTACTTTTTCCACTTCCAGTGTATCTACAAAAGCGCATTGTAAGCGGGTCAATTCTCCATGGTGCGAAATCAACATATCCCCTTTACCGATCAATTGTTCTGACCCACCTGTATCTAAAATGGTACGCGAATCGATCTTGGATGAAACCTTAAAGGCAATACGAGAAGGGAAATTGGCCTTGATAGTACCGGTGATGATATTAACAGAAGGACGCTGCGTAGCAATGATTAAGTGAATACCAATAGCCCTTGCCAACTGTGCTAAGCGAGCAATAGGCATTTCTACTTCCCTGCCAGCGGTCATAATCAGATCGGCAAATTCATCCACCACCAATACAATAAAGGGCAGATAAGCATGCCCCTTCTGTGGATTTAGTTTCCGATTGATAAATTTTTCATTATACTCTTTGATATTTCTAGCCCCAGCCTCTTTTAAGAGATCATACCGATTATCCATCTCAATACAAAGCGCATTGAGTGTATGAATTACTTTTTTGGTATCTGTGATAATCGCATCCTCTTCACCCGGCAGTTTGGCTAAAAAATGTCGTTCTATATGCCTATAAATACTCAACTCTACTTTTTTGGGATCGATCAAAACAAACTTTAATTGAGAAGGGTGTTTTTTGTACAACAAAGACACCAGAATGGCATTTAGTCCTACTGATTTACCTTGACCGGTAGCTCCTGCCATTAACAAGTGAGGCATAGAAGCCAGGTCAACAATGTAGTTTTCATTATCAATTTTCTTTCCAATGGCAATCGGAAGGCTGTAATTATTATGCTGAAATTTTTCTGAAGACAATAAGGTTCGCATACTCACAATAGTCTTCTTCAGATTGGGTACTTCTATCCCAATAGTCCCTTTACCGGGTATAGGTGCAATAATACGAATTCCCAATGCTGCCAAGCTCAGCGCAATATCGTCCTCTAAATTTTTAATTCGTGAAATACGGACTCCCGGTGCAGGCACGATTTCATAAAGTGTTACCGTAGGACCAACCGTTGCACTGATTTTTTGTATTTCAATAGCGTAATTACGAAGCGTGTTAATGATCTGCGTTTTATTGCTTTCTAATTCGCTTGGATCATGTACAATTTTTTCAGAACCATGCTGCTCTAATAACTGTAAGGTTGGATACTTGTATTTGCTTAAATCCAGTGTTGGTTCATAGGGAGGCAGATTTTCAGGAACAGTCTCCGCTGCTTCCGCCGAAGAGTCTTGGGCTGTTTTTATTTCCAATTCAAGATCTCCTTCCCCATTAGAAGGAAGTACTTCAGGCTCAGACAATGTCTCCTCTTGGCTCTGCTCCATTGTTGTGATTGTTTCGGCAGATATATCGCTATCAGGGGTAGAAATAGCCGGTGGAATAGCAACATGATCAGGCAATTCCTCAACAGCGATCGGTTCATCGAGCTCAACTAAGCTGAGCGGAATTGAGGCCTCCTCTTCAGCAGGAGGAATGAGCATACCAGTATCCTCTTTTAATTGATTAGGACGAACGCCAGCTGCATACAACTCATTCAGGGTTTGGCCAGCGGACAATGGTAAAAACTGAGTCTGTTCTTCATTTGTAACTTCCTTTTCATTTGCAACTTCCTCTTCATTTGTAAGCTCCTCTTCATTCTCTATAGGCTTGAGCTTTTTGACTGGCCAATTAAAATTGGGGTTGAATTGCCAAATGATGTAAGCAAATGCAGTTAAGAACAAAACAGCTCCTGTGCCCACTACGCCAAAAAGACCTTCCATCTCTACTTTAATAAGTTCTCCCACTCCACCGCCAAATGGAAAACTGCTAGATCGAAAAACATAGGACAAGGAAACCGACATGACGGAAACGCCAATGGTTACGTACTTTAAATTTCGCCAAATAGAAAATACACGTTGACGAAATAAAAGGTTAACGCCCACAACAAAAAAGAATGTACAAACAATGAATGAGGCAAGTCCAAAAGCTTTAAAAAAGAAAAAATGAGCCACTACCGCACCTAAACGCCCCAACCAATTTAGCGCCTGCTTATCCTCATCTAATAGAGCGGACAAACCCTGTTGTGCAATGGCCTGATCCTCCTGCCAGGTAAAAAGATAAGAAGCAAAAGAAATAAATAAAAACAGGGACAGAATAATTGAACCCACACCAACAATTTTCCAGGTGCGTTCGTCTTTTAGCAATGCCGCCAAATCAAATTGTGCTTCCGGCTCCTTCCGAAAATCACGAAGCGAAGGGTCTTTCTCCGCTTCTTTTCCCTTGTTACTATTATTTGATTTGATGCGATTGGTCATCCAAACAAAGATAATTAGTTTGCTTGTTTGAATGTTGCAAAAGAAAGACCAAGTAAAACCCAACCCGTAATAAAGAAAATACCCCCTATTGGCGTAATGAAAACAATCCACTTAACTGTAAGTATTTGCTGGATTCGGAAATAGGTCAAAAGATAAAGCGAACCACTAAAGCAAACTAAACCACTGATAAAAGACTGTCTTGCCCAATAATTGAGTTTTGCTTGTCCATGAGGAGATAGTAGACCAGTCAACAATAGGGCTATTGCATGCCAAAAATGATATTGAACAGCAGTTTGATAAGTTTGAATAATAGCAGGATCCTTGGTGAGCTGTTGCAAACCATGTGCACCAAATGCTCCAGCCGCAACGGCAATGGCAGCAAAAATAGAAGCTAGAAATAAATTCACTTTATCCATGTTGAAGCATTTTAACAATGGCTGCAGGATCGGGACAAGATTCTTGAATACGATAATGAGCTTGGCTGTAAAAAAAGGAACGATCCGCTAACTTCAAACGTATATAATCTGCTAATTGATCTGGTTGAATTTCATTTAGCAGGGGTCTGCTATCCCGCTCATTTTGTAATCGATCTACGAGGACTGAAATAGGTGGATCAAGCCAAAGCACCGTTCCCATTTTTTTTAAAAAATCAAGGTTGTCAAAAAAACAAGGCGTTCCCCCGCCACAGCTTAGTATTAATTTGGAATGATCGGCAATTACCTCATGCAAATATTTCTTTTCAATGACCCTGAATTGCGCTTGGCCTAATTGCTTAAATAATGCAGGAATAGTTAGTCCTTCTTGTTTTTCTATATACGCGTCCAAATCTATAAAGGGTAAATCGGACAAACCACCTAGTTGCTTGCCCAACCAGGTTTTTCCGGAGCCCATAAAGCCAATCAGAAAAACTTGCAATGGTTATTATTTAAATGCATTGATACCCGTGATGTCCATACCCGTTATCAACAAATGAATATCATGAGTTCCCTCGTAAGTAATTACGCTTTCCAAATTCATCATATGACGCATAATTGGATACTCTCCTGTAATTCCCATACCCCCAAGCATCTGTCTGGCATCTCTGCAAATGTTTGTAGCCACTTCGCATGCGTTACGCTTTGCCATACTTACTTGTTGGGGGGTAACATTGCCCTCATTCATCAACACACCCATTCGCCAATTCAATAACTGCGCCTTGGTGATTTCAGTAAGCATTTCTGCCAATTTTTTTTGCTGAAGTTGAAACGAAGCAATGGGCTTTCCAAATTGCACTCTTTCCTGCGCATAACGGACTGCCGTATCATAACAATCCATTGCCGCACCAATGGCACCCCATGCTATTCCAAAACGTGCTTTGGTCAAACAACTCAATGGACCTTTTAAACCTTTTACACCGGGAAGTATATTTTTCTTAGGCACGGATACGTTATCAAAAACAAGTTCACCGGTTGCTGATGCTCTCAAGCTCCATTTACCATGTGTAGTTGGCGTTGTGAATCCTTTCATGCCTCGCTCTACGATCAAGCCATGCACTTCTCCATTTTCACTTCTTGCCCATACCACTGCAACTTGAGCAAAAGGAGCATTGCTAATCCACATCTTTGCACCATTCAAGATCACATGGTCTCCTGCATCACGAAAATTTGTTAGCATGCTGGAAGGATCGCTTCCATGATTAGGTTCTGTAAGACCAAAACAGCCTAACCACTCACCGCTGGCAAGTTTTGGCAAATAGTGTTTTTTTTGTTCTTCACTACCATAGGCCTGAATAGGAAACATCACTAAGGAACCTTGCACAGATGCCGTAGAACGAACTCCACTATCACCACGCTCTAGCTCTTGCATCATCAGCCCATAGGAAATGTAATCTAAACCGCCGCCACCATATTCTACAGGAACAGTTGGGCCAAAACATCCTAACTCCCCCATCTGCTTTACAATGTGTATAGGAAATTCGGCACGTTGCGCAAAATCCTCTATGATTGGAGATATTTCTTTCTTGACATAATTTCTAACGGAATCTCTCACCATCTTATGTTCTTCGGAGAGCAACGCATCTAAATTAAAATAATCAGGGTGTTGAAATTGATCGGTTCTGGCAGCCATCGTTTGAATAATTTAATTGCAAAAGTAAAGAAGGAAAAATGAATCAATAGTTACAAATAAGCAGCCATTTCGGCTTGATATCTGCCAGCCTCTCTGGCAGCAGCTTCCGCAAAATCGGCATTGGGCGAAGCGTACAATATTGCCCGACTTACATTTACCAATAGTCCTACATCCTTATTCATGGCTTTTTGGGAAATATCACCTAGGCTTCCTCCCTGTGCCCCAATTCCGGGCACTAATAAAAAATGATCGGGGCAAATGCTTCGAATATTCGTAAAAGAGTCAGCCTGTGTTGCGCCCACAACAAACATGAGGTTATCAGGACTACCCCAGGATGAAACTTTACGCAACACATGTTCATATAAGGGAGTCCCTTGGCAATTCAATAACTCAAAGTCAGCAGCGCCTTTGTTAGAAGTTAGCCCCAGTACAATTGTCCATTTATCTGGATAGTTGAGGAAAGGCTTAATACTATCCTCGCCCATGTATGGCGACACGGTAATTGAGTCAGCTTTCAATTCCGAAAAAAAAGCGGTGGCATATTGGTGTGAAGTGTTGCCAATATCTCCTCGCTTGGCATCTGCGATGATGAAATGATTATTCCCAATATATTGAATAGTCTGTTCCATAACAGCCCATCCTTTTGCACCCAAACTTTCGTAAAATGCAGTATTAATCTTGTAGGCTACACAATAGGAACTAGTTGCGTCTATGATTGCCTTATTGAACTGCAAGACTCCTTCAGCAGTACGTTGAAAAGAAGCGGGTAATAACTGCGGGTCTGTATCCAATCCTACGCACAGATAAGATTGTTTTTCCCGGATAGTTTGTATAAGTTGAGCGCGGTTCATTGGTTGATTATATACTATGCAGTAGTGGCTATTATTTCTGTAGTGAGGTTTGCATTTCGTTTGGCAATATTTCTGATTACCAAGGAAGCAAACTGAGAAAAAGCTTGTTTGGTGACAGGTTCATCATTCATCATAACCGGAATACCCTGATCTCCGCCTTCACGAATCGATTGCACTAATGGAATTTCGCCCAAAAAAGGAATATCGTACTCATCAGCCAAGCGCTTTCCGCCATGTTTGCCAAAGATATAATATCTGTTTTCGGGTAATTCATTAGGCGTAAAATAGCTCATGTTTTCTACCAGTCCAATCAAAGGAACATTTAATTGTGCTTGACCAAACATGGCAATTCCCTTTTTTGCATCTGCCAAAGCTACGTCCTGTGGTGTAGTTACAATTACGGCCCCCGTTACAGGAACAGTTTGCAAAAGAGTAAGGTGAATATCACCTGTGCCAGGCGGCATATCTATAACTAAATAATCCAAAGCGCCCCATTTCACATCTGAGATAAACTGTTTAATAGCACTGCTTGCCATAGGGCCTCTCCAAACAACCGCATTTTTTTCATCCACCAAAAGGCCTATGCTCATCAGCTTTATTCCATAACGCTCAAGCGGCAATATCATTCCCTTGCCATTAACATCCTCCATCATCGGACGCTGGCCTCTCACTCCAAACATTATAGGCACACTGGGACCGTAAATATCGGCATCCATCAACCCCACAGAAGCGCCGCCTTGAGATAGCGCTAAGGCCAGATTGGCTGCAACGGTAGACTTGCCTACCCCTCCTTTGCCACTAAATACAGCAATGATATTTTTGACATTTGGTAAGATAGCATCCGTGTCTGCTCTTTTAGAAGTAGTCTTTGCAGTGAAGTTTACCGTAACTACAGCCTCCTTACTAACTAATAAGCGGATTGCATTTTCACAAGCTATCCGCATCATATCTTTCATTGGACAAGCCGGGGTTGTTAACACAATGGTAAAACTTACTTGCGTCCCATTTACCTGTATATCCTGAACCATATTCAAGGTCACCAAATCTTTTCCAAGATCTGGCTCCTGAACCTGTTGTAATGCCGTCAATATTTTTTCAATGGTAATCATGTTGTAAGATTGCCGCAAAGTTAACCAATCAAGCTCCACTTTGTTGAGCGGTTGGCTAGAACCAACTATTTTTGCCTCAGTTGAAAAATTATATTCGATACGGCTGCCTGCTTCTGTTTTTAATGCCTCTATTGGCTAACGCTCAATTTGAGACCACCCGCGACTCAGTAGTGCAACTTTACGGAGTTGTCATGACAGCAGATAGTCTGGTTGGAATACCTGCTGTAAGCATCATTATAAAAGGTCAAAACAGAGGAACACTTTCCAACAACCAAGGAGTTTTTTCAATTGTGGTATTAAAAGGGGATGAAGTAGAGTTTTCACATGTTAGTTATCAATCCAAAAAAGTAATTATTCCAAGAGACTTGGTAGGAAACCAATATGGTATCGTGCAATTAATGGTAGCGGATACCATTTATCTTCCTGCAACAGTGTTGAAACCGAGGCCAACACCAGAGCAGTTTGCCAGAGACTTTGCTACGGTATCCGTTCCCGATGATGCCTATGAAATTGCCAGAAAAAATACCAGTGCTACAACACGAAGGTTATTATTGCAAAGCACCCCGGGCGATGGCGGCGAAGCCACTCGTATGCAAATGAATAAAATTGCCAATAGAGCTGTTTATCAAGGACAGGCTCCCCCGATGAATATTTTTAATCCCGTTGCCTGGGCAGATTTTATACAATCATGGAAGCGAGGAGATTTTAAAAGAAAAAAATAAGTAGCATGAACAAGATGGCTGTAATTGGTGCTGGAACCATGGGAAATGGAATAGCACAAGTATTTGCTCAAGCCGGATGGCAGGTAACGCTTATTGATGTGCAGGTTGAACAACTTCAAAAAGCTTTACAAACCATTGAGAAGAACCTAGACAGAATGATTGCTAAGGGCACCCTACCCGCTTCGCTAAAGCAGGAAACACTGGACAGGTTGAAAACAAATACTGTTATTGCTATCGGTGTTCAAGAAGCTGAAATTGTAGTGGAAGCTGCCACGGAAAATAAAAAAATCAAGCTTGCCATTTTCAAGGAAATAGATCAATATGCTCCCGATTCCTGCATTCTTGCTTCAAATACTTCCTCTATCCCCATTCAAGAAATAGCCGATGCAACGCAACGCCCTCAGCAAGTAATTGGGATGCATTTCATGAATCCCGTTCCTGTGATGAAATTGGTTGAAATAATCAAAAGCCCCGTTACACTGCAATCAGTAACAGAAAAAACAGTTGAGCTCAGTAAAGCACTGGGAAAAATTCCCTGCATTGTAAACGATTTTCCCGGCTTCATATCCAATCGTATTCTCATGCCCATGCTCAATGAAGCTATCTGTAGTTTGGAAGAAGGTGTGGCCGGTGTTGAAGAAATCGACAACATTATGAAGCTGGGTATGGCCCATCCAATGGGTCCATTGCAACTAGCTGATTTAATTGGTTTGGATGTATGCCTTTCCATTATGCAAGTTTTGGAACTTGGATTTAATAACCCAAAGTACAAAGCTGCCAAATTGTTAGAAACGTTAGTAAGCGAGGGCAAACTTGGCGTTAAGTCTGGAGAGGGATTTTATCAGTATAGATCCGGAAGTAAAGAACTGATAGTAAGTTCAAGATTTAGCTCCTAAGCTAAACATCCGCCTCCCACTGTAAAGTAGGTATCGCTGCCATTGATTCTAAAGCCATGGCATAATTGCACAGTGGAATGGCTACCTGTACTTTTGGAAAAAGTCCTTTATCTGCAGTTATAATGGAGATATTGTTTTGCTGGATAAGCCGATGAATGGGATGTTCCTGCGTGTAGTCATAATGTATCCAACCCAGCTTTACGATTGGCTTTTCACCCTGTGTGGCATTTTCAATAGACAGTTTTGCGGCGGTGCGGTAGGCTTGGATCAAACCCGGCACTCCTAATAGAGTACCTCCAAAATATCGAACCACCACCACTGCAGCAGCACTTAAGCCAGCACTATCCAACTGCCCTAACAACGGCTTGCCGGCTACACCAGCAGGCTCCCCATTATCACTGCAACGCCATATCAACCCATCATAACTTACTCGGTAAGCATAACAAAAATGCGAGGCTTTAGGGTGGAGTTTTATGATAGCCTCTAGTCGTTCCTTGAACTGCGTCTTGTTTTCAATTGAAAACGCAAAGCCAAAAAATCGACTACCCCGATCCGTATAAGTAGACTGGCCAGTTTTAAGTATGGTTTTGTAGGTGTGAGGATCCACGTTGCAAAACTACTAAATGAATGAAGGCCGAAAGTTTAGATGCTTGTAAGTTTGCAAGAATGAATGCAGCAGAAAAAGCTAAATGGGTTGAATCGAAATT
>VGGU01000011.1 GCA_016868475.1 Bacteroidota bacterium | reverse complement strand
GTTTTGTAGATGGCTTACCCACTGCATTAATCAAGCCATTGAGTGGAAGCGGCGCGCGAGGAATGATGTTGGATACCATGAAAACCTTTGGCCCTGATTCGTTTGCAGGGCGCCTGGCTTCCGTTTTGCAAGGTTCTTCTGATACAACTTTCTATGTGGTAGCTGTGTATTTTGGGTCTGTGAATATTCGTAACACACGTTATGCAATTGGATCTATGCTACTGGCTGATTTAGTTGGCGTAGTCACGGCAATCATGCTTAGTTATGCATTCTTTGCCTGAGCGTAATCCATAAAAAAAGCTGTACCATAGTACAGCTTTTAACAGTAGTTCAATCTACGATCAATAATTTAGAAACAGGCTCACCGCACGAGCACTTGTGCCTGATGTGGCCCTGTGAGAGCCTCGGTAAACAACAGTATAAATTCTTTGCGGTATCAGTGTTGAAACAGCTGAGGTTGCTAACACCGTGCTGGTTCCTGCCAATCTTACTTGGAACGCCTCTGTGCCAATTCGAGTGGGGTGTAAAACAAATTCGGTAACATCGGTGTACTGAAGATTTGATGCCACCACTTCGTTTTTACCAACGGAAAAAATATCAATAGCGGGTGTTACGGCCAAACCATTGTAAGCAAAATTGGCAAATCGAACACGGCAAGAAGTATCAATGGGGACGACCAAATTAGTTCTTACTGTTTTTTGCAGTGGATTAGTGATAGTGTCATAGGTAAAAACCGTGTAATTGCCACCAATTTGAAAATTCTGCGCAAAGGATAATCTAAGCTGTGTAGTGGTGGAGAGCGTATCCAATACAGTTAGGTTACGAAGCCCACTGGCAACTTTAAAACCATATCCTGTAGTTGGAAAAACACTGCCTGTAGTCAAGGCCGCACCATTTACTGGTTTTCCATCCACAAAAACATAATTACGGCTGGCGCCAACGGTGCCAATAAATGCCTGGACTGTGGAGCCGGTTCCGTTATAAAAGTCAGCGGCTAGTTTTTTGTCATAAGATTTTTGACAAGAACTGAGCACCAGTAAACCTACAATAGCAGTTATCGTCGTTTTAAATGAAGAATTTAGTTGCATATAGATTGCAGTTTAGCGTTAGGTTAAGGTTTAGAGAACCAGCATTCTTTAGTGATATAATCAGGTGCAAAAGCCCCCAAGCGATTTAACTCTTCAACGTTGTAAAGATATTCGGAATTGTAACGAGGTCTTACTCGGTAAATCCATTTGCCTAAGTTGTTTGGATAAAGATCTATACCAGTGGGTGGAGCAAACTCCCTGTAGACTTGTTGACCAGTAGCCGGATCTAAATCTGTATAGTGAAAACGACGCAAATCAACCCAGACTTCTACTACTCCCCAACCATACATTGCCACATACTTTTGCATCATGATATGGGAAAGTGTTAGGTCGGCTGAAGCTGGGATTACCAAGGAATTGTTGAGGTAAGCATCACGTTGAGCATCTGTCATCCGACGTGCTGTGGGTACGCTTACTTCATAATTGGCACGCAATTCCTGGAAATTCAACTCAATTCCTTTACGATAGGCAGCTAGGGCTCCGGTTTTATCACCCTTGCGCAGTAATGCTTCAGCTTTTACAAACTGAATTTCCGCTGCTGTCATAATTGGGAAAATGGGGGCATTTTTGAAGATGTATCTACAGGCATCATCGTTACCAGAAGATACTGCAACCGAAAAAGCTCCACCCCAAAAATTATCAGGTCTGTCAGCGACATTGGTCAGTAAATCAGACCCCTTATTTGGTCTTATTCCTTTATAGGTTCCATTTGGATTTTCCCGAATTATATAAGGTGCACGAGGGTCGATGCTTCCAGTTGGGAATCGGCCATTTAACCCTGACATCAAATCAGCAATGAACTTTGATTGACGAAGTGTTCCAATGTTACCACGGAAAGGAGACCAGAAACTATAGGTTCCTGTTCCCCCTGTGCCAGACCAGGTAATAGTAGTATTCTCGCTATTGTTCTGAATAGCCAGATTAGCATAGAAAATAACTGAATCAGGTTGATAAGTTGATTTGTTGGTCACTCGGTTAAAAGTTCTGGCCAGTACGCCATAAGTAAATCTCTTCCAACGGTTGATATCTCCGCCATTGCCATAACGATCACTTATAGCTAAGTTGGCTGGGTTTACGCCATCCCCAGTTTTAGAGAGATTTGCCAATGCAGCATGGCAGAGTCTTTTTACTTCTTCATACACATCGGGCTGTGGGTCATATTTAAACACTAATTGCTCTGGACGAAATGCCTCACGCAGAATTACATCATCATGTGTATCTGTTAAAGTCATCCATCCCCAAGCTCTTACTGCTTGAGCAACACCTACATAATCCCATTTTTTTTCTTCAGTACCCCATTCGATAACGCGGCTAATGTTTGCGCCCATGCCGTAATAATGCATGGCCCAAATACTTCCCAAGATGTCACTTCGGTTGATGAAGTTGTCTCCCATTTGGTCGTATTGGTCCCCAGCAACACTGCTGGCCCAAAACTGAACATAACGGCCAAAATACCGCCCATCGTTTTGTGGTCCATATGCAGTACCATTTGCGGAGTGCTGTATGGCCATATTGGAAATAATTCCGGGAAGCAGTTGTTCAACAGGTTGTTTTGTTTGCGCATTGGGATTAGCAAAAGCCTCATCAATTTTTTTTGTACATCCCGTAGCGAGTAAGACGACTGCTGCTGCAGGTATCGTCAACGATTTTAAAAAGGTATGTTTCATAAATGCGTTTTTCAATTATTAGAAGGATGCTTTGATTCCAACATTCAATTGCATAGGTGCGGCGAGAGTTCCGTAATCAAATCCAAACGCCCCTACACCTCTACCGGCAGCTGTATTGCCGTTAACGGCCGGATCAGCTCCGCTGTAATTGGTAAACAGGATTAAATCGTTTCCTGTTACAAAAGCGCTAAGATTTTTTACACCACGAATCACGTTTTTCTTAAAAGTGTAGCTTACAGTGATATCTCTTAAGCGGAAGTAGTTAACATCTCTTTCAATAAACTCCTCATCGGGTAGAGTATAATATGCATCATTTAATGCTGGTATGATGCTGATAGTATTAGCAGTAGGGGTAGCAGAATTTTCCAAACCATTCCTTAGCACACCAGTTACAACTCTTGGCACATAACGGTCAGCTGTGTATTTGCTTAATCCATTTATGGTCATAAATCTATTTGTGCCATTGAAAATATCGCCACCCATCTTCAGATCCCAAAGCATGCTGATGCGCCAGCTACCCATTCGGAAATTATTGGTCCAGCCGGTAGTGAAATCTGCATTTCTATCTCCAATTACACGAAAAGTTGCATCGGTTATAGGTAAGCCATTCGTTGGGTTTATCATAACCTGACCTGCGTTATTACGCAAATAGGTTGAACCTGTAATTGATGTGGTGGGGCCTCCAAGAGTGATGCCGCCTCTGGCAGTGTAAAGCCAGGTATCTGCTATATAATATTCAGACACGCTTTTTGGAAGCTCAACCACTTTGTTTCGCATGCGGTTGAAATTAAAACGCATGTCCCAATTAAACTTAGCACTTTTCATTACACCATAATCAAGCACCACTTCAATCCCTTTATTGCGAGTTGAGCCGGCATTTTGTGTATTCAAAACAAACCCAGTACCATAGCTTAAACGGAAGTTTTCAATGATCTGTCCTTTGTTCAGGGTATTGTAATAGGTAAAATCAATGCTTAAACGGCTTCTGAATAAACGGAGTTCTGTTCCTAACTCATAGGTATGCTGTTTTTCAGGCTCCAGTTCCGCGTTATTGTTAAAGAAACCATAGGAATAACCACCACCGCTTGCCAGATTGTCTACAAATACTGATTGCGTGGAGTAGGGGCTATTTAATCGGGCAGTGCTTGCACGAGAAGCACGTATTTTCCAATAACTCACCAAATTATTTCTCTTTAACTCCGGCAACATATCACTCATAATCAAGCTCACGCTCATGCCAGGGTAGTTATAATTTCTATTCTGCGTGGGCAGGGTAGAGGCTTGCTCAAAACGATGAGTATAATTTACAAACAAATAATTTTTGTAGTTATAGGCAACCTCGCCAAAGAAGGCCAGTTGACGAAGTGTTACATAATTCCATTCCCCAAACTTATTTCTGTTCAGACGCAGACGTGTGTTTTGACGGGTCACATTTGAATCCATGTAATTACCCATTATACGAGAAAGCTCCCAATCTCTAACAAAGCTTCCATTTTTATACATCTTGCCATTTCCCCCAGTCAGGTTGTTAACGCCACCAACAGAATCAACAATGTTTAATCCATAAACGGCAAACATTTTAGTGGTGTAATCCTGCCACATAGTTCCGCCCATAACGCGAATGGAAGAACCTTTTCCTAAGTCTTTTTTTGCAGTTGCTGTAATAGTATGATTATAGCCTGTATATTGTCTCCAGTAATTATCCAATGACCCTCCTGAACCAGATCCCAAATAGAAAGATTGGGGGTGAAGGAACATGAAGCCATCTTGATTATATTGGTCATAACCAAATCTACCGGCAACAGTTAACCATTTATAAGGGTTGATATTGATGCCTAACGTATAGGTCTTGCGCTCGACTTCGTCTTTTCCGAAATTGTTATTGACATTCCATAATGGGTTGTCATACTCGCCGTTGGTTGAAGTATTGTCAAACAAATCAATCTTGTCGCCTGTTTGATCAACTTCAAAAGCTCTGATATCATTGGTACGAGGCCAAACCAATAAACTGAGGAGGAATCCACCTCCACTTCTCAACACTTTATTGTTGGTAGAACGAACATAGGCAAAAGAAGGGGTGATATCCACTTTGCCTTTGAGGAGCTTGGTGGTGTTGGAAATTCTAAAATTATATCTTAAGAAATCGTTGTTGGGAACAACGCCTTGTTGGTTGAAATAACTACCCGATACACGGAACTTGCTTTCGCCAACACCAAAATCAGCGCCGATGTTATGTGTTTGAGCAGTACCTGTACGGAAAAAATTACCTACGTTATCAAATAATTGAGTTCCTGGTGCGTATGCAGGCCCAAAACGACGAAAACTTACACCGGCTAAACCGTTTGTACCTGGCCCGTATGTGTCCAGTGTTTCAGGGAAACGAGTCACTTCCTGAAAGCGGAAACTGTTATCATATTGGAAGGCAAATTTGTTGGTCTTTGATTTTTTAGTGGTAATGATGATGGCTCCGGAGCTAGCTTGGCTTCCATAAAGCGCTGTAGCCTCAGGCCCTTTCAATACAGTAATACTTTCAATGTCGTTTGGATTGATATCAGCGATACGGTTTTGATAATCGCTGAATCGATTTGGACGATCAGACGCAAGTCCTATTGTTGCGCCACCAGAAGAAGTTTCATTCATAGTGGAATTATCCATTACAACACCATCCACAACGTAAAGTGGTTGATTGCTAAGGGATAAAGAGTTAAATCCTCTAAGTACTACTGAGGAAGAAGCGCCCGCTATACCTGATGTGGGATCAAGCGTTAAACCGGCCACTCGTCCTTGCAAGCCATTGATAAAGTTCTCACGTTGTGTTTCCTGAATTTCTTCTCCCTTCAAAGTTTGTGTAGAATAACCCATGGAGCGGGGGTTTCTTTTGATATCCATGGCTGTTACCACTACTTCACCCAGTGTATTGTCTGCTGTTTTCAAGCTAAGACCAAGGGTTTCGTTAGCGCCAACTTTAATGTCTCTCGTTTCGTAACCCACACTTGAAATCTGAAGAATTTCTCCTGTGTTTACTCGAATGGAGAATTTACCATTAACATCGGTTTGCGCAAGTCTACGAGTTCCTTTTACTCGAATCGTTACGCCGGGCAGAGGGGAATTGGAGTCCTCCGCCAAAATTGTGCCACTCAGCGTTCTTTCTTGTGCTTCCACCTTAAGTGGACTAACAACTGTAAGTAAAGTAAACGCCAAAAGGACATAGAGAATTTTTCTCATGGCTGTAAGTTTGGTTATTTGATTTGCAATGTATTGAAAATTTAGATTCAATTTTTTTACAAAGTGATGACAATTAGCACCATTTATGAACACTAAATTGATGGTAATTTAAGTAAAAAAGTGCAAAAAATAACAGGTTTTACTGTAAAAGGTCCTGCCTGGATTTTGGCCTTCTACTATCGCTCCATTTGAACTGAGGCAGCCTCATTGCTGCTGGATTTTTTTGTTGGATAGGCCAGACAGTGCCACTAACCATACCGCGCAGCACAATTCGGTCAAGCGCTTGCTGCATGAAATAGATATCTATGAGGTCACTTTTGGATTCATTGATGCCCGTGTAAGAACTGTCCTCCTCTTGTAAAAAATATATAGTTTCGGCATTCCCAAAAGCCCTGACGGAGTCCAAACTGCCTAATGTAAACCTGCCCTCCATTCGGATTGCCCCCACCTGGTTATAAATACCAACTCCCGCTTCACTAACTATCAGGCTATTTTCAAAAACGGTTAATCGATCCGCTTTTTTATATTTCGTAAACAGCCAAATTGTGTCACCTGAAATTTGGCTTTCTTTCGACCAAAGAACAGGGTTGCTGAAAAGCCTGAAAGCAGAGTCCAAATCAGTATAGTAGAGGCTGTCGCATACGGCCTGAAGAGAATCAGAAAATATTTTTACATGATGAAAGGCTTCTATATAACGTAAAGAACTGTCTTTTTTTGCTAGCGAAACTCGAGTAGTTTGGTTGACTCGATTAGTATCTTTTTTATTAACAGGGGCTGCCTGCAATGCCGTAAAAATGGTATCTGCAGTGAGGTATAATGAATCCGCGTCTTGCTTAATGATTAATAGGGGCTTGCCGGTGGCCAACATGCGCTCATTCTTATCTTCTCGAAATAATTGTCCGGTTACCAGTGTAGTGCCTTGTGCAGTATCGATCACCACTACATTTCCAATAGCTTGTGAAGTGCCCGTACTGTCGTTAAAAGCAATCCTGTCTCCTGTAATAGTGGTGGCCCCGTCAATGATAACAGGGCGTTGGTTGAATTCTGCTTTACCTCCTTTATAAAAACCATCCCGCGTTTCTATTCTCCTTCCGCTGCTATCTATGATGGTTGTTTTGGCAATAAATCGATTGGTTTGAGTGGCGGTATTATACAACAATGAGTCAGTGTGAATTCGATATGCGGGGTCAATCAATTGCACTTGGTTCTTAAAATAGATCTCTTTGAGCGAAGCATAGTAGTAACCCTCACGACTGGTTAATGTTGTCTTTTTGTTTATCACTTTTCCGCCTTGTGTATATGTACCAATGTCTGTTTGCAAATTGTATTCCAGTGAAGGCGTAGTAAGCACAGCTTTCCGGTCAGTTAAAGACACATTTCCATCCAGATAAGCTATTTTTTTATCTATTAGATAAAGTAGGTGACGAGCATTAACCTGTATGCTATCTCCATCTTTTAGTTGAATATGTTGCCAAGCTTCAAAAATATTAGCCCCATTGTTCAAGACACAACTGTCGCAATCGAAAAGTGCTTTCCCTTGCCGTAAACGTACATGCCCGGCTAATAACTGAATGGTAGAAGTGTCATTTATTTTTAAAAGAGTGAGTCGATCTGCGCTAAGTATTTCAACTTTGTTGGTGTCTTGAGGTATAGCTACGGAGTCTAGCTTCACTATTTTTTCTTGTCCTGAAACATAAAAAAAAGAGGGTAGTAGCAAAAAAGCAAAAAGAAAAACACGAAAGAAATGCGTGTTCATAGTTATTTTCTTGGAAGCGAGTCTTTACGGATGGGAGCTGTTAATGGGATTGATTTATCCTTTTTACCGAAAACCGAAAAACTTACATATCGTTTTGGATGCTTTCGTAAATCGTCTAAAAGGATTTCTGTGCTTAACAATGTTTGTTGAAGCTGATCATAAAGCTGCTTGTCATTTAATAATGCGCCTGCCGTGCCCTCTCCTTTATGTAACGAAGTGGTTAATAAATTTAATTTATCAATAACCACGGCTAAAGTATCAAACGTTTTTTTAAGCGGCAATGAAACCAGTGAGGAAGTAAAGGTGGATGCATGGTCGGTAGCTTGTTCTATGGATGCTGCACTGCTGGTAAGCCGTTGAGTGATGTTGGAGATATTTTCCAATGATTGGTTAACTGGGCCGTTTTCCAATAGGTAGTTGTTTAATGCAGCACTGGCTACGTTTAAATTGGCAATGGTTTCCCGTAAATCGTTTCTGGTTCTGGCATTCAACACGTCATTTATGCCAGCCAGCGTTTTTTTAAGGGAGTCAAGAATACCCCGAAAGCTGCTAATGGTAGGATCAAGTTGAGCTTTTACATCTCCCAACAGTCCTGATTCCTTTCTGGTTTGAATGGTGTCTCCGTCTTGCATCAAATCCGAGTCATTGCCGCGTTCTATAACAATAAAAGAGGAGCCCACCAAGCTAGAAGCGATGTAAGCCACGGAATTACTAGGAATATTGATGTCTCGTGTAAGATTGATGGTAACTACAATGGCGCTTACATCTTTGTCTTTTTCTTGTTTTTGATAAACATAACCAATGGGAAGACCATTGATTTTTACTTCATTCGATTTTTCAAGGCTTCCCAAATCAGTAAAAACGGCATATATTTTTTTAGAGGAAGTAAAAAGATCCTTCCCTTTTAAATAATTGAATCCAATAAATAACAAGGCTAACGCAAGTATGGTTAATGCACCCACTTTTGTTTCATTGGATACTTTCATTTTTTTGTTGTTTTATGCTTGTCCTCAACAGCTTTAAGAAATGAATGAGTAGTTGTCAGGCTTGCGGATGTCGGAGGTATATTTTCTAATTGTTGTTTTTGTTCCAGCCAGGTTAGATAATTTCTTAATCCTCTTACCATACAAGCTGAAAGCTCATCTTGTCCTGTTTCACTATTAAGGTAGTCTTCCTCCTCTGGGTTGGAAATGAATCCTGTTTCAACAAGTACACTTGGCATTGCAGTGGCTTGTAAGACCCAGATACCGATGGCGCGTTGTCTTACATCTCGATCCATTCTTCCCACTTTTGAAAACTCATCTTGAATAAAACCAGCTAAAGTGGCACTCCTTTTGAAATATTGTTTTGTTTTAAGCAGTGATATGGCAATAAACTCCGGTGAGTTCACGTCGACGCTTCCATAATTTTTTTCAAAATTCTCCTCTTGCATCATGGGCGCATTTTCAATTATCGCCAATTCCTTATCCTCACTCCGGTGAGCTCCCCAGATATAGGTTTCAGTGCCTTTAGCCTCACTGGGTAAGTTAGTGTATCGATATTGGGGTACTTTTTTAGTTCTTTTTTTTCTGTTAGCTCCTTTACCAGAGTAATAAGTAACTGTTTTGTATCCAATGATGGAAGCTATTCTTTTTCCTCGTGCTGCATTTACGTGAATACAAAGATAAAGATCACCTTTATTTTCATTGGCGAATTTAGCGCGATCATGCAGTTCGGGATAGGTATCCGTTGTTCGAGTGTACAGTACTTTTAAATCTGGAAAATCTTTTTCAATAAGAGCACCTAATTTTAATGATACAGCTAAGCAAATATCTTTTTCATAGCTAAATCCACCTTTAGCGCCTTGGTCCTCTCCTCCATGTCCTGGATCAATAATCACCGTTCCTATAACTTTTTTTGTATTGACTGTCATTGGGGCATTTCGCACAAAGGAGGAAATGGTCAGGCATCCACCTACGATTAAAATGAAGAAAAGTATGCGTTGCGTCATGTCTGAAATACTAAAATTCACATTTTGTTTAGTGAGGCTTTCAAATGGCGATTCCATAAAAGGTTACATTTGCTCTGCCTCAGACTAATGATTTACAAATTTAAGCCAATTTGCTGCTTTAGGTGGACCTGTTTCATCGCTTTATTTTATGCCCAGGCGTGCATAACCCAATTGGCCGCTCAATCCACTCCAACATTTCGCAAATCCTTAACAGCTCAGTCAACTGATACAATTCCATTGAACAGAGATACCATTCGTCAACAAGTGGATACTTTTCAACTAAAACACACCAAGGACACCTTAGAGGCGCCCATTAAATATGAAGCAGAGGATTCCGCAGTAGTACAGGTTCCTTTAAAAAAAGTGCTTCTCTACGGAAAAACAAAAACCACATATTCGGATATGATCCTGCAAGCTCCAAAAGTGGAGCTTGACCAGCAGACACAAATTGTATTAGCTACTCGATCTGCCGATAGCACAGGGAGCACCATAGATGCCGCAAATTTTAAAACCGGTGATACCGAAATGACAAATGATACTATTCGGTACAATCTTAAAACCAAAGTAGGATTAACAACAAAAACATATACCCAACAGGGAGAAATGCTTGTTATTGGAGAAAAAGCTAAAAAAGTAAACGCCAATACCACTTTTATCAGTACTGCTCGTTTTACTACCTGCTTATTAGATGAACCCCATTTTTCCTTTGTTGCAGGGAAAATGAAAGTGATTAATAAAAAACTTGCCGTTTCCGGACCCGCCCATCCCGAGTTTGAAGGTGTGCCTGTTCCGATTTATGTTCCTTTTGGTTTCTATCCGCTTAGCCAAGGCAGACATTCCGGACTATTACGCCCAAATTTCATTACAGACGAAAGAAGAGGGATTGGATTGCAGGAGATTGGCTATTACAAAGTGATAAATGATCATTGGGATCTGAAATGGGGTGCGGATCTTTTTTCTTATGGAGAATGGGCAACTAACTTGGTGGCATCTTACAGAACTCGTTATCGCTTTAATGGAGGACTTACCTTTAATCTACGTTCATCAAAACAGAACTTTAAAGGCGACCCTGATTTCACCTCCAGCAAAGTCTTCAATGTGTCCTGGAGTCATTCCATGGACAGTAGGGCCCGTCCTGGCGTTAACTTTTCTGCAAATGTTAATGCAAGTTCTACGAAGTACAATCAAAGCATTCCAGGTAACGCAATATTACCCTTTCAAAATATAATGGGGTCTTCTATTAATTTTTCTAAAACCTGGAAAAACAAACCTTTCAATTTTTCTTTAAGTGCTACCCATTCGCAGAACAATAACTTAGGCTTAATCAATTTAAGCCTTCCAAATGCAGCCTTTACGGTAAATACGGTGTTTCCTTTTCAACGAAAAGAGGATGTTGGCGTTGCAAAATGGTATCAAAAATTAGGAATAGGATATACGGGTAATTTCTTTAATAACATTAGTTTCTTCGACACGCTTTCTTACGGAAAAAATGGAGTTAAACCATTTTTTGCTTACTTGTTGGATACGGCCGAGTGGGGGGCAAATCATACTATTCCAATTACGCTTTCATTGCCACCCGTTTTGGGCGGTCGATTAATTATTTCTCCCGGAATTAGTTACAACCAAGTATGGCTACAACGCCTGACTAATTATCAATGGAACACAACGCTAAAAAAAATTGATACCCTAAATCGAAAGGGAATGTATGTTGATCAACGCGCCGGTTTTTCATTGGGTTTTAATACGGCTCTTTATGGTATGTACACTTTCAAAAAATCAAAGGTTATTGCTATTCGACACGTGATGCGGCCTCAATTGGCCTTCTCCTATACACCTGATCTGAACCGTTCTCGTATTCGTTATACTAAGATTGACACCACGGGGCGTGGAATTTATTATAACGAAATGGGTGGACAAGTATTGTTCAATACATCATCCAGACAGGCTGGTGCTATCCAGTTTGGTCTTGATAACAACCTTGAGATGAAATTCCGCTCAAAGAAAGACACAGGGAAAGCTGCCATCAAAAAGCTAATGCTCTTAGAAGGTTTTGGATTTAATGCCTCATATGATATATTAAGGGACTCAATGCGCTTGTCCAGAGATATCCCCTTTTATATTCGTACAACGTTATTTGATAAAATAAACATCAATGCTACGGCAATTCTAAACCCGTATCTACTTGATGCAAAAGGAAGAGAGATTGACAAACTGGCCTGGCAGGGCGGAAATATTAGTTTAGGTCGGATCACTTCCGGAAGTGTTTCAATTGGTACTAATTTTCAAAGCAAACCTAAGGACCCGAAAAAGGAGGAGTTAAGGCGCAAACAACAGGAGGCCCGTATGCAAGATCCTGCTTTGGCGGCGGATCAACAGCGACTACTCGAGTACATGCAACAGAATCCCGGCGAATTTGTGGATTTCAATATTGATTGGCAAATGAGCTTAAGTTATTCTCTTTCCTTTTATAGTCGTCTACGATCCGATTTTAGTGGTTATGATACTGAGTTTACCAATGGATTAAGCCTTAATGGAAGTTTTAACCTGACGCCCAAATGGAAATTGTCAGGAAGTGCCAGTGTGGATGTTAAAAAAATGGACATTCAATACATGACATTGTCCATAAATAGGGATTTGCATTGCTGGCAATTATCCATCAATGTATTACCCGTTGGTTTTACCCGCTCGTTTAGTTTTACCGTTTCGCCTAAAGCGGGATTATTACAAGATCTACGAATCAACCGCACTAGATTTTTTACAGGGTATTAGGTGGAATGTTGCAGATAATACTCGCTCATGGTGGAAAATACCAATTCTTTTAATTGATCGGGAGATAAACCACTTGCAGCAATGGGAGGTAAAAAATGTATCTCCATCTTTCCGGGCCAACCGTAAAGAAACTTACCAGGCGGAAGTACTTTTTTTGTGTTGAATAAGAGCGCAGGCATGATTGCATGATTGGTATCAACGGACAGCTTAAAAGCGCCATTGTAAAATGCTTTAAGAGGGGCTGTTGTTCTATTTCGAGTACCCTCTGGATATACACACATATGCATACCGGCCTGGAGTACTTGTTTCATTTGTTCGTAGCTTTTACGTCTGCTATCATTATTTTTTCTATTAACTATTACCCCTCCTCTTTTATAATACCAGCCAAACAGCGGAACTTTTGTAAATGAGGATTTTGCAATTGTTTTGTTGGGCCCAATGATAAATGGAGAAGTGAGCGGTGGATCCAGGAGTGAATTGTGATTGCAGGCTATAATCACTGCTTTTCCTTTCTCGAAATGCGTTTTTCCTTTTACTATCAACCTGCATCCAATGATAAACAGCCATACTCGAATCCATATCCGGGCAATTTTAATAAAATAATCCTGTCCTCTTGGATCCGGAAAAACGCCAGTAAGCAATGAAGGAAGTAGAATAATTAGAAAGCTGATTACAAATGTTATCAAGGCCCAAAGCGCCCATATTCTTCCTAAAATTTCTTTATACCAGTTCATAAAGTTTTAGTGTAAATGCCAGTCAATGGGGTCCACCCCTTGTTTTACTAAATATTGATTACAGGAGGAAAAATGTCCGCACCCTAAAAAACCTTGATGAGCAGACAAAGGAGAAGGGTGTGGAGCTTTTAGAATTAAATGCTTTGAGGAGTCGATTAATCCTTGTTTTTCTTGAGCAAACTTTCCCCAAAGCATAAATACAACGGAGGATCGAAGCAAGGAAATGGTTTTAATAACTGCATCAGTAAAGTCGGCCCATCCGATTTTAGCATGGCTCATAGGCTCTCCCTCTCTTACCGTCAGAGAGGCATTTAATAAAAAAACACCCTGAGTAGCCCAACTGGATAAATTGCCGGAATTAGGGTAGGGAATGCCCGTGTCTTGCCGCAGTTCTTTAAAAATATTTTGAAGTGAGGGGGGAATAGGTATTCCTTGCTGAACAGAAAAACTTAACCCATGGGCTTGTCCAGGACCATGATAAGGGTCTTGTCCTAAAATTACCACTTTGACCTTGTCCAAAGGGGTAGAGTTAAAGGCATTGAATAGCAAGGAGCCTTTGGGATAAATTTTTTTTCCTAACTCTTTTTCCGTTTTGATGTGGTTGACTAACTGGATAAAGTATGGTTTATTGAATTCTTCCTTTAAGGCTGTTTTCCAGGATTCTTCAATGTTGATGTTCAGTTTACCCATCAGCGCAAATTTATCTTAAAACCTATATTTATAGCAGACTGTGTCACGCAAAAAAATAAAGCCCCTCATTTTTGGGGGGCTTTGTGATCCGGATTGGATTCAAACCAATGACCTACTGCTTAGAAGGCAGTTGCTCTATTCAACTGAGCTACCGGACCTGGTCAGATTGCTGACAAGTTGCAAATTTACATTTCTTTAAATTGCGGGACAAACCAATTGTATGTCATCTACATTTTTATATGGGGAAGGGAAGCTTACCGTTTCCATTGCACTTGATCTGGTAAATGGAACTAAAAAGGGAGTGCTGAGTGAGCGCACCAAGGAAATAATTGCCCGAGGAGAGCACTGCGTCAATAAGATTGTTGAAAACGGCTCTACGGTATATGGTATAAACACAGGTTTTGGCATCTTAGCAAATACCAAGATATCAAAGGAGGATACCAAAATCTTGCAGGAAAAAATATTGCAAAGTCATAGCGTGGGAGTTGGAAACAAAGTGCCGCCTCAAGTAGCCAAATTGATGTTAATCTCAAAGGTACATGCCCTAGCTAAGGGGTATAGTGGTGTTCAGTTATCAACCTTAGAACGAATTATTTGGCATATTGACAATAATTATATCCCTGTAGTACCAGAAAAAGGAAGTGTGGGTGCTTCGGGTGATCTGGCACCTCTTGCTCATTTGTTTCTGCCTTTAATTGGCTTAGGGGGGGTGCAGTGTAAAACGCAAAATGACAGTTGGCATGAAGTGAGTGTTCAATCCATTTTTAATCAATGTCAACTTTCATCGTTACAGCTTGGACCCAAAGAAGGGCTAGCATTAATTAATGGCACGCAATTTATTCTTGCCTTTGCAACTATTGGAGTGGATCGTTTTTTTAAATGTTTGGAATTGGCTGATTGGGTAGGGGCTATGAGTTTGGAAGCGTTGATGGGTTCTGCCTCGCCTTTTGATGCCCGCCTACATGAATTAAGGCCTTTTGAAGGATGTCAATTGGTGGCTCAACGGCTAAAAAAACTATTACAAGGATCTGCCATTCTGGACAGTCATTCAAACTGTGATCGTGTTCAAGACCCTTACTCACTTAGGTGTATGCCTCAGGTGCATGGAGCCAGCAGAAATGCATGGCTTCACTTGAAGGAGCTGGTTGAAATTGAGCTGAACGCTGTAACAGACAACCCAATTGTTTTTAATGAAAATGAAACGATCAGTGGTGGAAATTTTCATGGCCAGCCCTTGGCACTTCCATTGGATTATGCTTGCTTCGCTGCTGCAGAGTTGGGAAATATTAGTGATCGAAGAACCTTTCTTTTACTGGAAGGCAAATGGGGATTGCCCACTTTATTGATGGAAAAGGTTGGACTAGATAGTGGGTTCATGATCCCCCAGTACACAACAGCTGCTTTAGTAACAGAAAACAAAACACTTTGCTTCCCCGCCAGCGCAGATAGTGTGCCCACTTCTCTTGGTCAAGAAGATCACGTTTCTATGGGAAGTATTAGTGGCCGAAAATTTAATCAGGTGATTGATAATTTAGAATACATCTTATCAATAGAGATGTTGTTGGCTGCCCAAGCATTGGAATTCAGAAGGCCTTTAAAAAGTTCGTCCTTAATTGAACATATGCATGCCCTGATTCGGTCCAAAATTGAATTTGCCAAAGAGGATCGCGTTTTTGCATTAGATATAGAACAAGCGGTAACTCTTTTTAGAGATCCTGTTTTTTTCCAGAATTGTTGTCAGCAATCGAAGCTGAATGGGGTTGAATTAAACCAAGGATTTACTTCTTTTACTCGCTACTGAACTAAAGAGAGCAGGCGGTATCTAAAGCAAGTTTCATCATAGGATGTAGTGCCTGTTCTCTTTCAGTAGCAGATAGTCTTTCGTGGGTGGGGATAATATCAGTAACGGTTAATAAGCAAGCCGCATTCTTTGCTAAATATCTGGCATTGGCAAAAAGTGCAAATGATTCCATTTCCACAGCTCGACAATCATACTTAGCAGCCAATAAAGGAGTGCCTAGATTTTTACTGTAGAAAACATCCGATGAGTGAGTATTTCCTATTTGTAGTGGCGTTCCGGATTGCGCCGCTACTTTATTGATCGATTCAAAAACAGTTCCCTGACACTCTTGCAATTCTTCCTCAAATCCCCAGGCATTTTTTGCAAAAGTAGATTCACTTACTGCCCCTTTCACATTAATCAATTCATACAATCGCAAATCGGTGGTGTAAGAGCCGCAGGTGCCAATTCGAATGATGTTGTCTACATTAAATTCAGTAAACAATTCATACGAATAGATTCCAATGGAAGGACAACCCATTCCACTTGCGCCAACTGTAACACGAGTATTATTATAGATGCCTGTATAAAAAAGTACATTTCGCGTTTGACTTACTTTTATGGCATTTGTCAGGTAATTTTCTGCAATGAATTGCGCACGTAAAGGGTCTCCGGGCATTAGCACGGTAGAAGCAATTTCTCCAATTTTTGCATTGATATGTATACTCATTTTTTACTAGTTGCACTTCAAGATATGTATTTTTGTGACTAGAAAAATATTAGCATGACTAAGCCTGCTGCTGCCTTTAGTATCCCTAAAACGCCAACCGGAAATGTACTGACCTGTAAGGGTTGGGTTCAGGAAGCTGCGCTGCGAATGATGTTAAATAATCTTGACCCTGAAGTTGCCGAGTGTCCTGATCAATTAATCGTGTACGGGGGCAGAGGAAAGGCGGCTAGAGATGCTAAGGCCTTGCAAGATATCATTGGGGCGTTGAAAGTATTGGAAAATGATGAGACATTGCTGATACAGAGTGGAAAGCCAGTTGCCATTCTTAAAACACATGCTGATGCCCCACGCGTGTTGCTCAGCAATTCTCAGTTGGTTCCAAATTGGGCAAATTGGCAACATTTTGAAGAACTGGAGAAAAAGGGGCTTATGATGTATGGTCAGATGACCGCAGGTAGTTGGATTTACATCGGTTCTCAAGGCATTGTGCAGGGAACCTATGAAACCTATGCTGCTGTTGCCGATAAACATTTTGGAGGATCCCTCCGCGGAACGCTTAATGTAACAGCTGGCTTGGGAGGCATGGGAGGGGCGCAGCCCTTAGCTATTACCATGAATGACGGAGTAGCTTTAATTGCAGAAGTAGAGGAATGGCGAATTGATAAAAGAATTCAAACTAGATACTTGGATGAGAGGTATATAGATATTGATCAAGCAATACAACAAGCATTAGCTTATAAAAAAAAGGGGGAAGCCAAAAGTATAGGGGTGCTTTGTAACGCGGTAGATTTACTGGAACGTTTGTTAGCGCTGAATATTATTCCCGAAACTTTAACTGACCAGACTAGTGCACATGACCCACTTATTGGATACTGGCCAGAAAAAATGTCCACGGATCAGGCTAAGAATCTCAGAATATCTAACCCGGACCTTTACACTCAGCTTTCCTATCAAACAATGTATCATCACGTATGTTTAATGGTTCAATTACAGCAAAAAGGAGCTATTACGTTTGACTATGGAAACAATATCCGAGCAAGGGCTAAGGAATATCAACTGCAATTTGATTCCACTTCCACGGTTGACTGTTTTTCTTTTCCTGGTTTTGTGCCTGCATACATTCGTCCTTTATTTTGTGAGGGTAAAGGGCCTTTTCGCTGGGCCGCACTCAGCGGAGACCCGGCTGACATAGCTGTAACTGATGAAGTTATCCTTTCGTTATTTCCCAATAACAAGGGATTGATTCGTTGGATGAAGATGGCTAAGGAAAAAATAGCTTTTCAAGGACTCCCTGCCCGTATTTGTTGGTTAGGACAAGGCGAAAGAGAGTTGGCCGGGCAAAAGTTTAACGAATTAGTTCGCTTAGGAAAGGTCAAGGCACCAATAGTGATTGGACGAGACCATTTGGATACCGGAAGTGTGGCTAGCCCAAATCGAGAAACAGAAGCTATGTTAGATGGGAGTGATGCGGTTGCAGATTGGCCCATATTGAATGCGTTGGTAAATACCGCTGGCGGGGCAAGTTGGGTAAGTCTGCATCATGGTGGGGGGGTAGGAATGGGGTTCAGTATTCATGCTGGGATGGTTATTGTTGCTGACGGAACACCAGCCGCCGCAGAAAGATTATCCCGTGTTTTACGCAACGATCCCGGCATGGGAGTGATTCGTCATGCAGATGCCGGCTATGAAATAGCTAAGCAGGTGGCAAGGGAAAATGATCTGGATATACAATCCAGACTCCATGTGAATAACTGAACACTATTTAGGGGTGCCGTTTTGACTATTTACCGCTAATTTCGCCACCAAGAAAAAAGTTTGAACTGTGCGATTAAAGACATTAGAAATCAAGGGATTCAAAAGTTTTGCAGATAAGACAGTCATCAATTTTGATGAAAGTGTAACGGGTATAGTTGGGCCTAATGGATGCGGAAAATCTAACATCGTAGATAGCATTAGATGGGTTATAGGAGAACAAAAGATCAGCCATCTTAGAAGTGAGAATCTGGATAGCTTGGTCTTCAATGGTTCCAAAACACGTTCTGCAAGTGGTTTGGCTGAGGTTAGTTTAACGTTTGAAAACACCCGGAATTTATTACCAACAGAATTTAATACGGTTACCATTACCCGAAAATTTTACAAGAGCGGGGAGAGTGAGTATCGCTTAAATGATGTGCAATGCAGACTTAAGGATATTCATAACCTTTTTATGGATACCGGCGTAAGTACAGATAGCTATGCCATCATAGCGCTGGACATGGTTGACGATCTTATCAAAGACAAGGACAACAGCCGACGCAAGATGTTAGAGCAGGCTGCTGGGATTTCTATTTATAAAACCAGAAAAAAAGAAGCCAGATTAAAATTAGATGCTACTGAATTGGATTTGTCTCGTATTGAGGATTTGCTTTTTGAGATCAATAATCAATTAAAGTCGCTGGAGAGCCAGGCAAAAAAAGCTGAAAAATATCACGAGATAAAAAATGAATATCGTGAAGTCAGTATAGAGCTGGCAAAAGCTTCATTAGAAGGATTTAATCTTTCCTATCAGGATTTGAACGAGCAACAACAAAAAGAGGCAGACCGAAAACATCAATTAGAAGCCACCATTGCTACGCAGGAAGCAGGGCTTGAGTCAGAAAAGCTTCATTTTCTTGAGCTGGAGAAAAGCCTTCAACAGCAACAACAAGCATTCAATGAATTGCAGCATTCCTATCGCTTGAAAGAAAATGAGCGAAACCTAGCTGCTCAACGAATTGAGCATCTAAAGGAAAAACTATTGTCCTTACAACAGTTTTTAGACCGTGCAGATGGACAACAGAAAGGTATGCAGGAAAGCTTGCTTTTCACCAGCCAACAGATCAATGAGGAAGAAGATGTTCTTGCGCAGCTTCAGGAGGAGCATTTACAATTAGACCAGGCAGTACAAGCAAAGGCTCTTGAATTAGAACAGGCGCGTCAACAAGTAGAAGCGTCTCGCCAATTGCATCAACAGACACAACGAAAGCAATTTGATGCTGAAAAAACCGTTGCCGTTGTCGATACTTCTGTGACTAACATGCAAAGGGCTTTGCAGCAATTGGAAGCTGAACAGCAACAACGAAGCGATCAGACAATACAGCTAACAACAGATCGTGAACTAAAAGAGGGGCTGTTGGAGATTAAGAAAACAGATTTAACACAACTCCTGCAGCATCAGGAAAGAACAAAGGATCAGATTTTGCAAACTCAGGCTGCATTAGAACAGTTGCGTGGTGAATTGGCCGATGAGAATAGAAAGCTGGATGCCAAAAAAAACGAATACGATTTGCTTAAAAGCATGATTGACTCTATGGAGGGCTATCCAGAGTCGGTTAAGTATTTGCACAACAACCCAGCATGGAAATCAAATGTTCCTATTTTATCTGATGTGCTTTATGTTAATGAAGAATATAGATTGGCGCTTGAGAATGTTCTTGAGCCCTATTTGAGTTATTACGTAGTTGACAATCTTGCTGATGGGTTGGCTGCCATAGCTTTATTAGATGCTAACAAAAAGGGGAAGGCTAATTTTTTCTTATTAGATCAGATTAATACTCTTGCTACATCCTTTCCTTCTGCAATGGAGGGAGCCATTGCAGCACTAGATGTAATTGAAGTAGATGAGCGATATAAAAACTTGGCCAATCACTTATTGGGTAACGTTTACATTACGGATAATCATGATATTTTAAAAAATAGCCAGGGCTCCGTAGTTATTGAGAAGAGCGGTAGATATGTAAAGGGGAAGGTTTCGTTATCTGGAGGAAGTATTGGCGTGTTTGAAGGGAATAAAATAGGGCGGTTAAAAAATTTGGAAAAATTACTTTCATTGGTAAAAACGCAGGAAGTTAAGGTGGAAGAACTGCGTGCAGCAATTCAAGTGCGACATAATGAAGTGATTGCCTTCAACGAAGATCTCCGAGAAACAGCTTTGCGTCAAACCGAAAAGGAGATTTTGCAATTCACCAATGAGGTTTTTGCATTGCAGAATAAGCTAGAAAATATTGCTGCATTTCAGCAGATTGGGGAACAAAGACAAATAGAGCTCCGTGCACAAATTGAGCAAACCCTGCAGTCGGTGGCTACAGTGCGTATGGATTTGGCCAGTCTAATAGCGCAACTTCAGGAAGACGCACAACAACTCCAAGTGGTCGAAGAGGCTTATAGAGTAGGAGAGGCTGCCTTTCAGGAAACTTCCCGTCAATTACATGAGTTTAACCTTGGTGTTTCACGGCAACAAAGCAAAATCGCTTCTCTTCGGCAGGAGTTTGATTTTAAAAACCGTCAGTTGGCAGATTTGCAGGCTCAAATATTAAATAGTACTACGCAGGTTCAAGACGCATTACAACATCAACAAGAATCGGTAGTTGCCTTGGACAATATTGAAAAATCCTTAGCGCAGTTTTTACGAGAAAAAGAGCAACAGGAAAAATTATTGAATGCGGCAGACCAGGCCTATTACAATCTAAGAAATCAACTTGCAGAAAAAGAAAGTGCCATTCGTTTGCAGGTTAAGGAGAAAGAGCAAGTAGAGTATTTATTAGCTGCTATCAAGGATAAATTAAATGATATTAAGCTCCAGCTGGCAGGAATGAAAGAGCGAATGAGTGTTGAGTTCCGTTTAGATTTGGAATCTATTCTCGGCGAGTCAAGAAATACAGAAACTCCTTTAGAAGAATTACAAGCTTCTGTAGAGCGCTTGAAGCGAAGATTAGAAAATTTGGGAGAAGTGAACCCTACTGCAGTAGAGGCCTTTACTGAAATGAAGAAGCGGTATGACTTTATCCTGGAACAGAAAACAGATTTAGTGACGGCCAAGGATAGCTTGTTGAAAACTATTGAAGAAGTGGAGTTGACTGCCAACCAAAAGTTCAAAGACACTTTTGAACAAGTTCGTTCACATTTTCAAAAGGTTTTTAAAACATTATTTACGGAAGATGATCAATGTGATCTAGTCTTGGAAGACCCGTCTAATATTGCAGAGAGTGGAATTGATGTAATAGCCAAACCAAAGGGAAAACGTCCCACCTCACTTACGCAGCTTAGTGGAGGGGAGCGCGCCTTGACCGCAACTGCCTTACTTTTTGCGATTTACCTGATTAAACCTGCACCATTCTGTATTTTGGACGAGGTGGATGCCCCACTGGATGATGCCAATGTTGGAAAATTTACCAATATGATCCGTCAGTTCAGTGAAAACTCGCAGTTTATCATTGTTACGCATAACAAAATGACCATGAGTACTGTTGATGTAATTTACGGTATAACCATGCAAGAGCCGGGAGTAAGCAGGCTAGTAACGGTTGATTTTAGGAACTTACAGTAGTATCATATTTATTTATGCTTAAAAAAGGGTTGTTTATTCTCTTTTTTTCCTGCACTACTTGCTTAGGGATAGCACAAGGTTTGCCTGAAGGTTTGTTTATTGGTGCTAAGGCGCCTGCATTTACAAGTTTTGATCAGTTCGACCGTGCCGTTCATTTGCGTGAATTAGCTAAGAAAAATCCAGTGTTGCTGATTTTTTACAGAGGATATTGGTGTCCGCATTGTACAAGGTTACTTTCCCGTATTCAGGATTCTTTGTACTTATTTACAAACAAAAGGGTTACGGTGCTGGCTATTTCGCCTGAGTCAAAAGAAAGTCGAGCAAAAACATTAGAGAAAACCAAAGCCGGATACTCATTGATTCAGGACTCTGCTTTGCTAATTTCTACGCTTTATGATGTAGTTTATTCTCTTTCTGAACAACAGTTAGCTCGTTACCAAAGTGGCGCTATTGACTTAGTAAAGATTAATCAGCCCAATCCCGCTGCGCTTCCGGTGCCTGCTATTTTTGCAATCGGCAAAGATTATTCGATTACTTATCGATTTTTTGATCCGGATCATAAAAGACGCATTAGCGTGGCTGAATTACTCTCACTATTCCAATAGAATAGGGGCGCTGAATCATTATATTTGCCAACATTAACTCATGGCAGCAGAAAAAGAAAAAAAAGAAGTAGCGTATACCGAAGACAGTATACAGTCGCTGGACTGGAAGCAGCATATTCGGTTGCGCCCCGGAATGTACATCGGTAAACTAGGGGATGGATCTTCTCCTGATGATGGCATCTATGTGTTGATTAAAGAGGTAATAGATAATGCAATTGATGAATATACCATGGGGTATGGCAAGGCTGTCAATTTATCCATTGAAGAAAAAATGGTTACTGTTCGTGATTTTGGTCGTGGCATTCCATTGGGAAAAGTGGTAGATGTAGTCAGTAAAATTAATACAGGGGCTAAATATGATAGCAAGGCGTTTCAAAAAGCAGTAGGATTAAATGGAGTAGGCACAAAAGCGGTAAACGCGCTAAGCGACTATTTTAAAGTGTCTGCGTTCCGGGAGGGAAAAGAAAAATCGGCCGAATTTTCAAGAGGAGAATTAACAAAAGAATTTAAGGAGGCTAAAACCGATCAACCTAATGGTACTTTAGTAAGTTTCAAGCCTGATGAATCTGTTTTCAAGGGATATCGTTTTTTTTACGAGTTTATTGAAAATCAGCTATGGAACTATGCTTTTTTGAATGCAGGGTTAAAAATCAATTTTAACGGCAAAACCTTTCTCAGTAAAAATGGTTTACTGGATTTATTACAACGAAAAACTAATGAGGACGAACTTCGATATCCTATTATCCATTTGACAGGTGCTGATATTGAAGTGGCTATTTCTCATACTAATGAATATGGAGAGGATATTTACAGCTTTGTGAATGGACAGCATACCACACAAGGGGGTACCCATCAACAAGCATTTAGGGAAGCCTATATAAAAACCATACGAGAGTTTTTCAAAAAGGATTACGATGCCTCTGATATTCGCACGGGCATTGTAGCGGCCATATCTGTTCGGGTAGTTGAACCGGTATTTGAATCACAGACTAAAACCAAATTAGGGTCTATAAATGTTGACATCGAAGGACCTACAATGCGACAATTTGTGGCCGATTTTCTATCCAAGGAGTTAGATAATTTCTTGCACAAAAATGCTGCGATAGCTGAGTCGCTTAAAAGAAGAATAGAGCAAAGTGAGCGGGAGCGTAAAGAATTGGCAGGGATTAAAAAATTAGCCAATGAAAGAGCTAAGAAAGCCAATTTACACAATCGGAAACTACGCGATTGTCGTTTTCATTTGAATGAAGATGCACCTGCACGGGGAAAAGAAGAGTTTCTTGCAAAACAACAAGAAACCACTTTGTTTATTACCGAAGGGGATAGTGCCAGCGGATCTATCACCAAGGCCCGTAATGTAGAAACCCAGGCCGTATTTAGTTTAAGAGGAAAGCCATTGAATTGTTATGGACTTACTAAAAAAGTAGTGTACGAAAACGAAGAGTTTAATCTGCTGCAACACGCCCTTAATATTGAAGAAGGATTAGAGGGGCTTAGATTTAATAATGTAGTTATTGCCACCGATGCTGATGTTGATGGTATGCATATTCGGCTGTTACTCATGACTTTTTTTCTACAGTTTTTCCCTGACCTGGTGAAACATGAAAAAGTTTATGTGTTGGAAACGCCACTGTTTCGGGTTAGAAATAAGCAAGAGACCATTTATTGCTATAGCGAATCAGAGAAGCAGGTTGCCATAAAAAAACTGGGGGCAAAGCCTGAGGTTACGCGATTCAAAGGATTGGGAGAAATTAGCCCTGATGAATTTGCCCAATTTATTGGAACCGGAATGCGAAAGCAATTAATGCGCTTAGAACAGGGAGATCATATTCAACAATTACTTGAATATTATATGGGTAAGAACACGCCCGATCGTCAGGACTTTATAATCGAGCATCTTCGTTTTGAATTGGATAAAGCAGAAGACGCCGTTAATTCCTAACACATGTTTGAGTTTCACCAGGACCGGAACCGGTATTTCCAAATCCAATATGAAAATGCAGTGCAGTATGTGCTGCCATTCATAGAAAAATCTTTCCCCATTAACAGCCAAGCGCGAGTGCTTGAAATTGGAGCTGGTGAAGGCGGTGTTTTGCGTGCTTTTACAGAACGTGGTTGCAAGGCCGTGGGTGTAGAACTTGATCCATTGCGTGTAGAGTGGGCCTGTGGTTTTTTATGGGAGGAAATTGGCCGAGGACAATTGTTTTATGTAGAAAAGGATATTTACGATACGGATCTAGTTAAAGATCTAAAAGGTGGCTTTGATGTGATCCTATTAAAGGATGTTATCGAGCATATTCATGATCAACCCAAACTTTTTCAACGTTTACATTCAATGCTCAACAAGGATGGAGTAATCTTTTTTGGATTTCCTCCCTGGCAAATGCCCTTTGGCGGTCATCAACAATTGGCAGGCTCCTTTGTTTCGCGTTTACCATATGTTCATTTATTACCGCTTCCTTTGTACAGGGGCCTATTAAAACTCAATGGCGAACCGGTTGCGGATTTGCTTGAGATTAGGCAAACTCGTATTACTATTGAGCGGTTTGAATCCATTTGTGAAAAAACCGACTATAGGATTTTGCAAAAGATTCATTACTTGATTAACCCAATTTATCAATGGAAATTTGGATGGAAGGCTCGTGAACAATTTGCTTGGCTTTCTTCCATTCCTTGGTTGCGCAACTATTTTACTACCTGTGTTTATTATTTAATAAAGTCTGCTAAATAATTTTTTCCATGTTACATATTCTATTTAATGAGTCTGATAGTGTACGGTTTAAAGAGGTGCAGGAGCTAGATCCTACGTTGGACGGACCTATTGTGCTAATTCGAGACGACTATGCAGTTGGCCCGCTACAAGCCTTAGATACTCCGGAGGGTGCACAAGAGCGTTTTGCCTGGTGGAAGTCCTGCCATGAAAAAACGGCTTATGGTGCCCTTCCTGCTTCTCCTGTGGTTAATGATGCAAATGAATTATCTACCATCCTGCAATGGCTGGAAGAAAACCCAGCAGGAGAGTGTTGGATTTGGGTGGCACAAAACCAACATGATGTGTCCGGGTATTATTGGTTAATTGCCCAATTAAAAAAATGGCAAGGGCGTATTTATCTTCTTTTTCTAAACAATTTGCCATTCATCAATGAAAAGGGGCAATTGTTCTATCCGCATTGGTTGGAAGAAATTCCTGCAAAGGAATTCTTAAAAGCCAAGAAATTAGTTCGCCCTGTATCTGCCAGCGAATTTGAAATTGATCCTGACGAATGGAATAAATTGATGTGTGAAAATGCAGGAGTAAGAATATTGGAGGGAGGGAAAAAGCTGTTGGGTAAAGAATTTTCTTACTTTGATGCAGATATCAAACGACTACTTACTTCAGAGTGGCAACGAGCACTCCGTGTGTTAACACAGCTGCAAACCAAAATGAAAGTTAAAACAGGAGATGTATTTCTTCAATGGCGTTTGGTTCAGTTAGCGGAGCAGGGAATGATCGAAACAAATGAAAAGTGGGAGAAAGGGTGGAAGGAACTGGATATTCGATTAATTGGTGGAGATAAAAGTTTAACGGGACAACAGGATTAGTAAATTTGAATGTAATGACCGCTGCTAAAAATAAAATAATAGCTGTGAGTGCTGGAAAAGAGAATTCTATACTTGGCCAGTACAAAAATTGGTTTCTGGATTACGCTTCATACGTTATTTTGGAACGTGCGGTTCCTGCTATTGACGACGGCTTAAAGCCTGTTCAGCGCAGAATCTTACACGCCATGAAGGAAATGGACGATGGTCGCTTCAACAAAGTTGCCAATGTAATTGGACAAGCCATGCAATTCCACCCTCATGGTGATGCCAGTATTGGGGATGCATTGGTGAATCTAGGTCAGAAAGATTTATTGATCGATACACAGGGAAATTGGGGCGACGTTCGTACGGGTGACGATGCCGCTGCTGCGCGTTATATCGAAGCACGATTGAGTAAGTTTGCACTTGAAGTGGCTTTCAATCCCAAGACTACAGCTTGGCAACTTAGCTATGATGGCCGTAAGAACGAACCTGTAGCATTACCCATGAAGTTTCCTATGTTGCTTGCGCAGGGTGCCGAAGGAATTGCCGTGGGACTCTCAACTAAAATACTGGCACATAATTTTAATGAATTGATTGATGCTGCCATCAAGCATCTACGTGGTAAGCGTTTTGAGTTGTTTCCTGATTTTCAAACGGGTGGAATGATTGATGTCACTGACTATGATCAGGGAAAACGGGGAGGGCGAGTAAAGGTGAGGGCTCATATAGAAGAAGTAGATAAAAAAACTTTAGTCATTCGCAGTGTGCCTTATGGTGTTACTACTACGCAGTTGATGGAGTCGATTGTAAAAGCAAATGATCAGGGAAAGATTAAAATCAAGAAAGTTACCGACAATACGGCTGCAGATGTAGAGGTGCAGGTAGATTTAGTAGCCGGGATCTCCACCGATATTACCATTGATGCCTTATATAAGTTTACGGATTGTGAAGTTTCCTTATCTCCTAATGCATGTGTCATTGCCGAACAGCGTCCACAATTTCTCAGTGTACAAGAGCTTTTAAAGCATTCAGTAGATCACACAAAGGAGTTGCTAGATCTGGAATTACGCATACGACAAGCAGAATTGCTGGAGAAGTGGCATTACTCCTCTTTAGAAAAAATATTCTTTGAAGAGAAAATCTACAAAGAGTTAGAGAAAAAACATGAGGATTGGGAAAAAGTGTTACAGGCAATCGACAGCGCTTTTGATCCCTTTAAGAAAAAACTCAAAAGAGCAATTACGCGAGAGGATATGCTCAAATTAACAGAAAAACCTGTCCGTAGAATTTACCGATTGGATATTGCAGAGTTGGATGCACAGATCAAGCAATTGGAGGCAGAATTAAAACAAGTAAGATTTGATCTTGACCACTTAGTGGAGTATACGATAGCGTATTATGAAAATCTTCAAAAAAAATATGGTAAAGGCAGAGAGCGAAAAACTGAAATAAAAACATTTGAAGTCATTCAGGCAAAGCAAGTGGCCATTGCCAATACAAAGTTATATGCGAATCGTGAAGAAGGGTTTATTGGAACAAGCCTTCGCAAGGATGAGCTACTTTTCGAATGTTCCGATTTAGACGATGTGCTGGCAATCACGCGAAGAGGGATCTTAAAAGTGGTTAAAGTTGCGGAAAAGTCATTTGTGGGTAAGGATATTATATACATAGCCATTTTCCATAAAAATGATGAACGAACTACTTATAATTTGATTTATGTAGATGGGAAGAGCGGAATGAGTTATGCAAAGCGATTTAACGTTACCGGAGTTACTCGAGACAAAGAGTATGACTTGACCAAGGGTGATGATAAGAGTAAAATCCATTATTTATCCGTGAACCCGAATGGTGAAGCAGAGGCGGTCAAGATTCTTTTGTCTGCAGGATGCTCAGCTAGAATAAAGGACTTTGATTTTTACTTTGAAGAGTTAGCCATAAAAGGGCGAGGCAGTCTGGGAAATCAGGTAACCAAATATCCCATTCGTGCTGTTAAGTTTAAAGAAGCGGGTAAGGCTAGCATTTCTTCCGCAAAGCAACTCTGGTTTGACGATCAATTTGGCCGCTTAAACACGGAGAGCAAAGGGATACTCATTGGTAACTTTGAACCGGAGGAGAGGCTCCTGATCATTTATACCGTAGGTGTTTATGAAGTAGTTGATCAAGAGTTAACGCAAAAATTTGACCCGGAAAAAGTATTGCTAATTGAAAAATTCAATCCAACTGCTCCCGTTACTGCCATTTATGCAGATATGGAAAAGAAGCAATACATGGTTAAACGTTTCCTGATAGAAACCAGCACGCTTAAAACTAAATTTCCTTTTATCAAAGAAGGCGCGGATAACTATGTTGAAGCGGTCACAACTGCAGTGGAACCATTGCTGGCTATTCAACAGGGTAGAGGAGAACAGATAAGAAAAGCCAAACTAAAGATTAATAAAATTGCCGAAATTACCGGGTGGAAAACAGTTGGAACAAAATTAGCGGACTATAGCAAGTCTACTGAGATGGAATGGGTAAGTGCAAAGCCTGCCAATGATACGCAGCCCGAGCTATTTGACGCTAATTAATCTAAGTACTGACCTTTTCTTATTTCTCGATCAGCCTGTTTCTTTTTCAAGGATTCTCGCTTATCGGCTTGCTTTTTTCCTTTTGCAAGTCCAATTTCTATTTTAGCAAAGCCACTGGTAGTAAAGAAAATCTTCAAGGGAATCAAGGTAAATCCCTTTTCTTTTAGTTGTGATTCAATTTTTTTTATTTCTCGTTTATGCAAAAGCAGTTTTCTAGTACGAATAGGGTCATGATTGGCATGTGTTCCATGACTATATGGGGCAATATGAAGGGATTTAATCCAAATTTCACCATCTTCTACTAAGCAAAAGGCATCATTAAAACTGGCCTTACCTTCTCGTAGTGATTTTACTTCAGTTCCCACTAAATGAAGTCCCGCTTCAAATCTATTCTCAATGAAATAGTTAAAAGAGGCTTGCCGATTGAGTAACGCAGCCATTAGGATTGAAATAAAGAAATCAGCTGAGCGATCTTTTCTTTTAATGCCTTACGATGCACAATGAAATCCAAAAAGCCATGTTCCAGAAGAAATTCACTCCGTTGAAAACCTTCCGGTAAATCTTTTTTTATGGTTTCTTTGATTACACGAGGGCCTGCAAAACCAATCAATGCACCTGGTTCTGCGATGTTTAAATCTCCTAACATCCCAAACGAAGCTGAGATACCTCCAAAAGTGGGGTCTGTTAGTAGTGATATGTAAGGTAGCTGTGCGTCACTAAGCTGGGATAATTTTCCACTTGTTTTAGCAAGTTGCATGAGAGAAAATGCACTTTCCATCATACGGGCGCCACCACTTTTTGAAATTACCATATAGGGTAACTTGTTGGCAATGCAATAATCAACCGCACGAGCAAATTTTTCGCCCATAACACTTCCTAAGGATCCACCGATGAATTCAAAATCCATGCAAGCCACAACTAGTCCTTTTCCGTTAACCAAACCGGTGGCTACACGCATGGAGTCTTTAAGATCTGATTTATTCCAAATATCTTCCAGCCGTTTTTGATAGGGCTTTAGATCGGTAAAGCCTAGTTTGTCTTTGCTTCGAATAGAGGCAAAAAGTTCAGTGTATTCAGCTTGGTCAAATAATAAATGGAAATAATCCTCGCTTGCAATTCTAAAATGGTGATTGCACTTTGGACACACATGCAGGTTTTCTTCAAGCTCTAAGGCAACAGTAATTAAACCACATTCCGGACATTTATTCCATAATCCTTCCGGAATCTCTCTTTTTTCGGATGTTTTGGTATGAATACCCTTTTTCATCCGACGAAACCAACTGGATTTGACCTCCTCAAACTTGATACCGTCACCAGTTAAATTTGCATCTACATCTTCAATTTTCTTCCCCATAGGTCTTACTTGATTCACAAATATAAGAAACACTAATTTCCTACACTTTATCCTAAAAACCTTTGGATTTTTTAGAATTGGCAGGGAGCTTGGCTGTTATTTTCCTTTCTCCTTTGATAGTGGCTGCTAACTTCACGGCTTCAAAAGCGTTTATTATTCCTCCGGTTTTAGCTAGTTGTCCAAGTGTTGTAAGTGTACCTGTTCCAGGTGTGCGAACCGAGTCGGCGAGAGGGATCGCAGAACGCTCAATCACGTCTTTTAGTTGTGTAGCACTCAATGTGGGGTAGTATTCGAGAAGCAGTGCAGCCAAACCTGCAACAACTGGAGCAGCCATGCTGGTACCTTGTAAAAATTGATACTTATCATTGCCTGGTGCCGTTGAATAAATTTTTACACCTGGGGCAAAAACATCAACTTCCCCTTTTCCATAGTTGGAAAATCCTGCAGTGATTCCTCCGGCGAGCGAATCGCCACTGGCACCAACAGTTATCCAGTTAGTCGCTCGGTTTTGATTTAAGAACTTTGAAGTGGGATAATTGTGGGTTGAATCAAGATTTTTACCATCGTTTCCTGCCGCGTGAATCAGGAGAACATCTTTTTCTGCGGCATAGGCAACTGCATCGTCAATCCACTTTTTTTCAGGTGAAAAGCTCTTTCCAAAACTCATATTAATAAGTTGAGCACCATTATCTACAGCATAGCGAATGGCTAAGGCAATATCTTTATCATGTTCGTCGCCATCTGGCACAGCACGGATAGTCATGATGCTTACATTGTCCGCTACACCGTCTACTCCTTTTTCATTTCCACGGATGGCTCCAATGATTCCACTTACATGCGTTCCATGCAAGGCAGTTTCCAAGTTGGCCATTACATTGTTATTGCCATAGTATTTATCGTAGATATCATCATAGTTATCCTTAACAATAGAAGACCGATATGGAAAGGGCGCTTGATCTGCTGCTTTTGATTTGGATTCCAATCCATCCAGGTAAGCTCGTAGTTCAGCAATAAAACTAATATTGGTAACTTCCAAGGCATCATTATTGGACATTAAGTTGTACAAGGCATTCTTTGCTTTTTTATGGTCTGCTTCAGTAACAGTTAAGGTGGCTATTTCTTTTCCTAAAAAAGTGTCCTTGCCCAAGCACTTACGCAGTATGCTGTCACTCTTTAAAAGATTTGAATAAATTCTTTTTAGCATAATCAACTCTGCTCCACTTTCGCTCCCTTGAACTATTTCTTGTTTTGCTCTTTGCCACATTTCAAATCGAGCAAATCCTTCCGCATTAAATTTTACCAGTGCAGGATCAATGCTGTCATAAGCTTGTTTAAACCGATGATAGACTCTTGCGGCTTCATAGGAATCTTTTATAACATTTTCGCCATTTTTTCCGCCGATAAAATTCCATCCGTACAGATCATCTATATAGCCATTCTTGTCATCATCCTTATTATTATTTGCAATTTCGCCTGGGTTTTTCCAAAGCACCGTTTTTAAATCCTCATGTAGGGTGTCTATCCCGGAATCGATTACCGCAACAATTACTTGTTTGCTTTTTTTATTGGTTTCCTTTAAAAAAGAATAAGCCTTGTCCAAACTTATTCCCCAAAATCCAGTACTGGATTTGTCTAAATGATGCCAACCTTTGGGAATTTCTTTTACACCTACCGGCACAGGTATTTCCTGAGCAGTTATCCATTGATGAACTGCCAAACAAAGTAGAAGTGTTGAAATTGATATACTCTTCATGTACATATTTTATAAATCAAATTTTATTCCTTGAGCCAGGGGAATTTCCTTGCTGTAATTGATCGTATTGGTTTGTCTTCTCATATATATTTTCCAGGCATCACTTCCACTTTCACGACCCCCACCAGTTTCTTTTTCACCTCCAAACGCTCCACCAATCTCTGCTCCACTAGTGCCAATATTCACATTTGCAATACCGCAATCGCTTCCGGCAGCACTTAAGAATTGCTCGGCTTCTCTGAGATTTAACGTCATAATGGAAGAAGATAATCCTTGTGGTACTTCGTTTTGAATAGCAATGGCTTCTTCCAGTTTTTGGTACTTTATTAGATATAAAATAGGGGCGAATGTTTCGTGGTGAACAATGGGAAGGTCATGTTTGACTTCTGCGATACAAGGTTTAACGTAACACCCACTTTTGTAGGCTTCACCCTCTAGCACTCCGCCTTCCACAATGAATTGTCCGCCAGCTTTTTTGCATTGTTCAATAGCATTCAGATACTGTTCCACAGCTAATTTATCAATTAATGGCCCCATGAGATTATTGCTATCTAAAGGATCACCAATCCTAATTTGCTTGAAGGCTGCTATTAGTTTTTCTTTTACAGTTTCATACACATTTTCTTGCACTATTAGTCTACGGGTTGTGGTACAGCGTTGGCCGGCAGTTCCCACTGCACCAAAAAGTGCTCCACGAATGGCTATCTCTAAATCTGCCTCCGCAGTAATTATTATGGCATTATTACCCCCTAATTCAAGCAATGTTCTGCCTAATCGAGCGCCTACCACAGCAGCCACTTGTTTCCCCATACGGGTAGACCCAGTTGCTGATATCAAGGAAATCCTGTTGTCTGCTGCCAGCCATTCACCTACTTCACGGCCTCCATTTAGAACAACACTAATTCCTTCAGGAAGATTGTTCTTTTCAAGTACCTCAGCAATAATTTTTTGACAGGCAATTGCGCATAATGGTGTTTTTTCAGAGGGCTTCCACACACAAACATCTCCGCACACCCAAGCCAACATACTGTTCCAACTCCACACTGCAACAGGAAAATTAAATGCGGAAATAACGCCTATAATACCAAGTGGATGATATTGCTCATACATTCGATGTCCAGGTCTTTCACTATGCATGGTCAACCCGTGCAATTGTCTGGATAAGCCTACTGCAAAGTCACATATATCAATCATTTCTTGCACTTCCCCTAATCCTTCTTGCAAACTTTTTCCCATTTCATAAGAAACCAGTTCGCCAAGTTGCTGTTTATACTTCCTGATGGCTTTACCAAATTGACGTACAATTTCTCCTCTTTTCGGGGCTGGAGTCATACGCCAGGTTTCAAAAGCTATAGCGGCGGATTGTATGGCTTTTTCGTACTCTAGTTTAGTAGCAGGGAAAACAGCGCCGATTTTTTCTCCATCTGCAGGGGAGTAGGAAAAAAGTGGGTCTTGCCCAGACGCTATCCAGTTAAGTCCTGTGCTAACGCCAGGGTGAGGTACGTTGGAAGAAAACCAGTTTGAGAAATTCATGATTATAGTTTATTGATTTTTTGTTCTTAAAGAATTAACCCATGGAAACAGGCCAAAGCTAATTACTCCTCCACAAAGTATTACGGCAGTTTGTACCAGCCATAATACCCACCCAAAGGCAAGTGCATTTGTATAATCCAGTCCGTACCATTGCATGGTCTGTAAGATCAGGTAGGCATATGCACCTATTCCACCGGGCGAAATGATCATTCCAATACTCCCAACAGCAAGAATGGTAAGGGCTTCGGTTAAACCATATTGATGAGTAGTTTCAAAGGCCTTAAAGCCAATATAACCAGCCAGTAGATATAAGGTCCAAATAGCTAATGTCAATAATAAAAATAATCTGGGTTTTTGTAATTTTTTAACGGAGAGCAAACCATTCAATACACGATCGAAAAAAATAAACATTTGTTGTGCTATTTCGTTTAATGTTTTCTTCTTCCAAAAAAACCAACTGATGAGTAACAGTAATAATCCCACAATGCCCCATAACACAATTGAATTAGTAGGTGTAGAGGCAGGGGAGTTAATAGCCACTACTGGATTAAAATTGTCATATAAATCGGGTTGGAGTCCTAGTGTAAGGCCAAATACTACTAATAAACATACTGCGTCAAATAGTCGCTCTACAATTACTGTCCCAATTAGTTTTTCAACCGGGACCTTTTCGTAGCGGAAGAGAAAAGTGCAACGTATAATTTCTCCTAGTCGAGGAATGCCCAGGTTGACCAAATATCCAATCAATACAGTAAAAAAGGAATTAATTGGTCTTATCTGATATCCCATGGGGTCGATTAATAGTTTCCAGCGAAGCCCCCTTAGATAATGACTAAGTAATAAAAAAACTGAAACGGGAATAACCAACCATAAATTGACACTTTGAAGAGTAACCTTTAGCTGCAGCCATTTTTCCTGATCCAATTCTCTCAATGACAGCCAGGCAAAGAGTAATCCAATTCCAAAAAATACTACATATTGTAGGGTGGTGGTTATGAGACGTTTAGGCATTTCAGCTTGAAAATTAGTGAGTTTGACCGATTAATTTGTTAACTTCGCAAACCTTATGACTGCAAAAAAACGAATTCTGTTCATTGCAAATGAGATGTCTCCCTATTTGGAGCTGACCGAGTTTGCAGAAATGGTCAATAAGCTGGCAATCAAGGCCAACGATAGTCAATTTGAGGTTCGTTGTATTATGCCTCGTTTTGGAGTGATTAATGAAAGACGACACCGTTTGCATGAAGTAGTACGTTTATCCGGAATTAATGTTTCTGTGTTTAACGAGGACTTGCCGCTGCAAATTAAAGTAGCTTCTCTTCCAAGCGCTCGTTTACAAGTTTATTTTTTAGATAATGAAGAACTTTTCAGGCGCAAGTTCGTTTTTCATGACGAAAATGAAAAATGGTTTGATGATAATGATTTGCGTACTATTTTCCTTTGTAAAGGAGCTATGGAAACCGTAAAAAAGTTTGGCTGGCCTCCTGACGTAATTCATTGTAGTGGTTGGATGACAGGCTTAATTCCGGCTTATTTGAAAACTCTTTATAAAAAAGAACCTGTCTTTGCACATAGCAAAGTGGTCTACACTATTGGCCAAAGTACATTCAAAGAAAAATTAGGGGCTGGGTTCATTAAAAAAACACTCATTCACCCTTCTTTAAAAGAAAAAGATTTTGAGGTTTTCAAAGAAGGTACTAATACGTCATTGCAAAGGGGTGGAGCCAGCTTTGCTGACGCCATAACGTTTGGTGCTGAGAAAATCGAAAAGAAACTTTCAGAGGAATTTGCTAAGGTGCGAGGTAAAAAGACCCTTCCATACAATGAAGATGGGGATTTAACAGAGTATTTACAACTCTACACCGATCTTGCATCCAAGTAAATCTCAACACCCATTAGCAATGCATTTACGTAAAGCTTTTTCCTTTTGTTTTTATTTTGTAATACCGGTAGTAACACTTTTGCAGGGTTGTACAAAAATCAACGATTCAACTACCTTAGGTAATGGGTTAATTCCACCGGTGGATAATATTTCCACATTTGAAACCGTACTGTCAACTGAAACGGACAACTTTATTTTGCCCGATTCTACTCGCGTACTATCATCGGATTTGATGGCATTGGGCTATATCAGCCAAGATGATGTTTTTGGTCAGGTAAAAGCCGATGGTTACTTTTCAATCCTTCCTCCCAACAACATGATTTATCCTTTTTACCAAAAGGATTCACTGGTGGCTGTTGATTCGGTAATTCTTTCCTTGTCTTATCAGGGTGTATATGGGGACACTAATTCCACTTCCCGTCTTCGAGTCTTTGAAATTTCTCAGCAGGCTGGGTACACTGATACTACTCTTTACCGCTACGATCATCCTGATTTTTTAATAAGACCGTTGGAACTGGGGAGCAAATCTTTTACGTTAAAACGTTTAAAGGATACGGTTACTGTAATCAGAAGGAGAGATACTACCAAATTGGTAAACGTAATACGCATTCCCCTGGACAATGCCTTTGGAGTTCGGTTGACCAATTACGACACCAGTGCCACTTCCAATGGGGGGTATAGAAGCGATTCGATCTTCAAAAAATTGTTCCGTGGATTTGCCATTAAAACGGATCAGACCGGAAATGGACTTACCTATATTAACACCAGCGATAACAATACTAAATTGCTCGTATATTATAGGGTAAGGAAAAACGGCAGTATAGATACCACTTTTACGCAGTTCTTCCAAGGCAGAACTACGCAGGCTAATTTGGTAAAACGAACGCCTGGAGGAGAGTGGGCTACATATCTTACCAACAATCAGACACGTGATGATAAAGTTTTCGTTGCTTCTACACCTGGCTCTTTTACCACTATTACTATTCCTGGATTAGATACGCTCAGCAATGTTATTGTGCATAAGGCAGAGCTGATTGCAACCCCTTTACCCACTTCTCAGCAATCTTTTTTCACATTTCCTCAACGCTTATTGCTTGACCGCATTAATTCAAGAGGGGATACTGCATTGACATTTGACCTGGATATGGGCATTCGGGACAACTATGGAACTTTTTCTTATGATAATTCCCGTTTTGGAGGTGATCTTTTAAGAGATAGCACTTATCGTTTTGATATTACCCGCTATGTTCAAAAAATTGTGACTAACGATTCGGCTAACTATAAATTACGAATTTACGCTCCAGGCAGAACCAATCTGTTTTCCCCCTTATACCGATATTGGGGTGCAGTATACGTGAACGGTTTGGTGGCTTATGGGCGGGCCGTTATTGCTGGAGGAAATTACTTGAACCCTTCAAAAAGATTAAGACTTCGGATAATTTATTCCAAGCCATAATCGTTCAATCTTTACTCCGCTTATCTTTGTGGGCTAAACTAGTATTCCATGCCCTATCTTTTCACATCTGAGTCTGTCAGTGAAGGTCATCCTGATAAGGTGGCAGACCAAATTTCAGACGCACTAATAGATAATTTTCTTGCATTTGATCCACAATCCAAAGTTGCTTGTGAAACTTTAGTTACAACCGGACAAGTGGTGTTGGCAGGAGAAGTTAAATCAAAAGCTTATTTAGATGTGCAAGAAATTGCCAGAGAAGTAATCAGAAAAATAGGTTATACCAAGAGCGAATACATGTTCGAGGCCAATAGCTGCGGTGTTTTATCTGCTATTCATGAACAATCTTCCGACATTAATCAGGGTGTAGATCGTAAAAAGAAGGAAGAGCAAGGAGCAGGTGACCAGGGTATGATGTTTGGATATGCTACTAATGAAACTGAGCATTGCATGCCTTTGGCGCTTGATTTAGCCCATAATTTGCTGATTGAATTAGCAGCGATACGCAGAGAAAAGAATTCAAAGATGCCTTACCTGCGACCAGATGCTAAGAGTCAGGTAACACTGGAGTATGATGACAACAATAAGCCAGTTCGCATCGATGCTATTGTAATTTCAACACAACACGATGACTTTGATGCGGAAGCCAAGATGTTGGCTAGAATTAAAAAGGATGTTATCAACATCCTAATACCCCGTATCAAAAGCAAGTATAAGAAATACACCAAATTATTTAACGATAATATCAACTATCATATCAACCCTACCGGCAAATTTGTTATTGGAGGTCCACACGGTGATACTGGTCTTACTGGCAGAAAAATAATTGTGGATACTTATGGTGGAAAAGGTGCACATGGTGGTGGAGCATTTAGCGGAAAAGACCCATCTAAAGTAGATCGTTCTGCTGCCTATGCTACCAGGCATATTGCTAAAAATTTGGTAGCGGCTGGGGTTGCAGATGAAGTATTGGTGCAGGTATCCTACGCAATAGGTGTTGCCAAACCCACCAGTATAAATGTTAATACGTATGGCACGGCAAAGGTCTCTTTAACTGATGGGCAGATCGGTAAAATAGTTGAACAGGTATTTGATATGCGACCCTATTTTATTGAGCAGCGATTGAAATTGCGTAACCCCATGTACTCAGAAACTGCTGCTTATGGCCATATGGGTCGGGTACCTGCAATTGTAGAGAAAGTGTTTTGTGGACCTAACGGTAAACAAATCAAGAAAAAAGTTGAACTATTCACTTGGGAAAAGCTAGATTATGTGGCTAAAGTGAAAAAAGCTTTTCAGCTATAAAACATTGCATAAAAAAACTGAGCAGACCCGCTGATTTTACAGCGGGTCTTTTTTTTCCTTTCTTTGCCAAGTGAAGCACTTCAGAAACAAGCAAGCTCGACCCAAAAAGAACAAGTTATTACTCAGTGTAAATACCGTAATGAAAGCACTGGAAGAAGGGGGACAAGCACTAGACAAAATTTTTATAAGCAGTACACTTTCAGCAACAGTAATTGGACAAATTAAAAAGGCTGCTGCTTTGGCCACAGTGCCTGTGCAAGTAGTGCCAATGGCCAAATTAGATACTTTCAATGCAGGAAATCACGAAGGATGCATTGCGTTGAAGTCTAGGGTTACCTACCAATCCCTGCAAACGGTAATTGATTGGGTAGTTGGGGAAGGAAGAGTGCCCTTGTTTTTAATGCTGGATGGCATTACGGATGTAAGAAATATTGGAGGAATAGCTCGTACCGCTTATTGCACAGGCGTAGATGCAATAATTATACCAGACAAGGGGGTAGGAGCTTTGCAGGAAGATGCCGTTCTAACCTCTGCTGGTGCACTAGAAAAAATTGCAATTTGTCGGGCGGATTCTTTATTAAAGGCCATTGATACATTGCATTTAAATGGTGTGCAGGTATATGCCACTCAGATGAAGGGAAAAACATCAATTGGAGATGCCAACTTTGAAATTCCCTGTTGTATCATATTAGGGGGTGAAGAAAACGGTATCTATCCGGCTTTGCTTAGAGGAGCAGATTCCACAGTATTTATCCCGATGCGAGGAGATTTTGATTCATTCAATGTGTCAGTCTCCGCAGGAATCATTTTGTATGAAGCCATGAAACAGCGGGCCCAACACCTATGAACACAAAAAATCTACAAATTGTAGAATGTCCACGTGATGCCTTTCAGGGTATAGCCACATTTATCCCTACCCAGCAAAAAATTGCCTATTACAACGCGCTATTACAAGTAGGTTTTCACACCCTTGATTTTGGAAGTTTTGTTTCTAAGAAGGCTGTACCACAAATGGCAGATACGCCGGATGTGGTTAATGGGTTGATTAAGGGAGAGAGTATCACTAAACTTTTAGTAATTGTTGCAGGTATTAGCGGGGCTAAGGAGGCATTGAACAATAAGACGATTGACGTGTTAGGTTATCCATTTTCTATTTCGCCCACCTTTCAACTTAAAAACACACGTCAAAACCTGTCTGAGTCCAGTATTACCGTCTCTTTGATAAATGAAGCGTGCAAGCAAGCACGTAAAGAATTAGTGGTCTATCTGTCGATGTCTTTTGGCAACCCCTATGGAGATCCTTACAATTACAAGATGGTATTAGATCAAATCGAAGCGCAATTAAAATTAGGCGCAAATGTAATTGCACTAGCAGATACAGTGGGACTCGCTTCTCCCCAGCAAGTTTACGAGCTTACCTCAGCAGCCATCAAAACATTTCCAGAAGCTAGCATTGGGCTACATTTACATGGAGATAATAATAGCTGGGAAGGCAAAGTAAAAGCGGGATTTGATGCAGGCTGTATTAGGTTTGATGGTGCGCTGGGTGGATTTGGTGGATGTCCATTTACTGGCAGTGAGCGTGTAGGCAACTTGGATACCTTGCAACTGTTCAACTGGTTTGAACAGCAAAAAGTCAAAACCACCATTGACCCTGAACAATTATTAAAATGTGCAACTATTGCACAACAACTTTTTTCTTAATATGCAGTGGTCTTTACCCATTCATATAAAACCTCCTTTACAGTTAATAGACTATCCCAGTAAAATAATGTTATTGGGATCTTGTTTTTCTGAGCACATAGGAACCGGGCTTTCCGGATTAAAATTTGATGTGCTGCAAAACCCACATGGTATTCTATTTGCTCCTGATGCTATCATACAGGCGCTGAGCGATTATGTGGAGTGTAAGATCTATGGCCAACAAGATCTTTTTCAATCAGCGGGGATTTGGTATAGCTGGAATCATCATTCCCGTTTTTCGGGACCTGATCCGGCTGTTGTACTACAAAAAATCAACTCCGCTATACAATACTCAAATGCCTTTATCAAGCAGACTAACTTTTTAATAATTACGCTGGGCTCTGCATTTTCTTATCGACTTACCGAATTGGCTACACTGGCTTCCAAGGGAGTTAGTGATCAGGTGGCCAATTGTCATCGGGCACCTAGTAATTGGTTCAACAAGGAGCTAATGACCATAGATCATATGGTAGAAAAGTTTGCACACACATTACAATTGCTTAAAAAACTTAATCCTGCAGTGACTATTTTTTTCACGATTAGTCCGGTTCGTCATATTCGCGATGGGGTGCAAGACAATAATCGAAGCAAGGCAAGACTATTTGAAACAGTGCAGCGATTAGAAGAAAAAGATAATGCCTTGTACTATTTTCCAGCCTATGAACTGGTGGTGGATGTATTGCGGGACTATCGATTTTATGATGTGGATCTAGTTCACCCTAATTATGCGGCTACCGAGTTTGTGATTAATCATTTTATTAAAACCTGTTTAACTACTAATGCACAGGAGTTGGCCGAACAGATAAAAAAGATTCAGTTAGCGTTCAGGCACCGACCACAACATCCAACTGGTCAATCGCATCAACAATTCCTTACCCATTCTTTAGAAAAAGCCAGGGCACTACAGAAAAGCTATCCACTATTAGACCTCTCATTGGAGTGCAACTATTTTGAACAACAACTCAATTTAATGGGAGGGTAAGACTTATTTTTTGCTGAAGATGTTCTTCCAAAGCCTTCAGCAAATAATATTGATTCCAGGCGCGGTCCCAATTTTGACGAGCGTATGCTGTTTTATAATAGCAGTCATTCATGAAATAATCTGTGATAAATCTTAGGCACTGCATATAAATGATCCAAATGCCAGACCAATGAATCCATGCATTTTCTTTAGCGGTTGCATATTTTTCCATTGAGGATTGATAGCCGTCTAATAGTGCTGCATAGGCATCTGCATCAATTGCAATGTCTTCCCAGGTCGTATGATCTTCATTTGTTTTTCCTGCCATTGACCTAATCATATCGCCCAGGTCTGAAAAATAATAACCAGGCATAGTAGTATCCAGATCAAGTATTGCAGCAACCCTGTTCGTTGAAGTTGAAAATAACAGATTGGCCGTTTTTGCATCATGATGCCTAACTCGCAAAGGGAAATGCACTGGAGAATCTACAATTGCATCAAATTGCTTCACATAGTTGACTCTATGCGTTAGCTGCTTGATTAACTCGGCTGCCTCATGTATGCGGACCTTATTCCCTGTAGTTATTGCAGTTTGAAATTGTTGGTACCGATGGCGAAGATTATGGAAGTTTTCAAGTGTTGGGTAAAGCGAGTGCTTGTTGATCAATTGTGCCATGTTCCCAAATTCCCCAAAACAACGTGCTACTTCATATAATTGGGCTGAGGTAGGGGTTTTAGTAATACTCCCAACATGCTCAATAAACTCCTGGATCCTCCAAGCTTGGCCTAACTGATCGTGGTACAGATAGTCCGAATTCGAAAAGGGGAGTGGGGCTGCGATCTTAAAAGTGAGGGTTTTTTGCTGATTTAACCAGGTTTCATAAATAATTCGATGATTGTGTATCAGCTCTAGTGGTTTTTTAAAAATATGCGTGTTGATTTGTTGCAATACAACAGGAAATGGATACAGTGGAGTCTTACATAACCAGGTTTGATTGATCAGTCCACCAGGTATTAATTGACAGGATTCTTCTTGTTTTTTTACCTGTAAGCAGTTAAGCAGGGGTATAGGAATGGTGGCATTCATTTGAAAAAATCTTCTTCCCTTTTCCTGCTAGCGGATGCAGGTGGGCAAAGCCGATTGTAAAATATCTTGTAAATCTGGAAAAAAATAATAACCAAATCTAATCATTTGATTGAAAATCAATCAAAAACATAGTTTTTTAGGCGAAAAAATTGTCCTATTTCCTTGCAATTCAGGGTAATATTTCTAACTTTGCGCCCCTGATGTCGGATGAATCGGCTAATCGGATGAAAAATTAAAACTTTTAAGATGTCTCTTACAAAAGAAAAAAAAGCAAGTATTGTAACTCAATTTGCTGGATCAGCAAATAACACAGGTTCTATCGAGGGTCAAATTGCCCTCCTCACAGAACGTATTACACACATTAGTGGCCACTTACAAGCCAACAAGAAAGACTTCTCTACCCATCGTGGACTAATGCAATTAGTTGGAAAGCGTAAGCGCTTGTTAAATTATTTGCAAAAGCACAACCTGACCGGCTATCGCCAATTGATTGAGAAGTTGGGAATCCGTAAATAAATCATTCACTGGTTAGTTTTTGCTTTTGCCAATATCCGCTCGGTATTGGCAAAACCATTTAATGATACTCTTCCTTTTTAAAGGAAGCTATCGGCTGATCAAAAAAAAATTATATGTTAAAACAACCAATTCGTACCACTTTTAGTTTAGGTGAGGGACGAGAAATTACTTTAGAAACTGGGCGTTTAGCCCGTCAGGCTGATGGAGCAGTAACGGTAAGCATGAGAAACTGTGTGATACTGGCAACAGTAGTAGCCAACAAAGAGCCTAAGGAAGGGCAAAGCTTTTTCCCATTAACGGTAGATTATCAAGAAAAATTTGCCGCAGCTGGTCGTATTCCGGGTTCCTTTTTTAAGCGTGAAGCTAAATTAAATGACTACGAGGTTTTAACCAGTCGTTTAATTGACCGTGCCTTACGCCCACTTTTCCCCGAAGATTATTTTTGTGATGTTCAAGTGCTGGTAACATTAGTTTCCAGTGATCCTGAAATCATGCCTGATGCATTAGCTTGCTTGGCTGCTTCTGCTGCTTTAGCTGTTTCTGATATTCCTATTAAAGAAGTGATTTCCGAAGTACGTGTGTCCAGATTGAATGGCAGTTTTGTTATCAATCCAACCCGTACACAAATGGAAAGTTCTGATATGGACTTCATCATTGCCGCCACTGAAAAGAACCTGATGATGGTGGAAGGAGAAGCACAAGAATGCAGCGAGGAAGATTTGTGCAAAGTTTTGGAATTAGCACATCAAGCAATTCGTATTCAGATCAAAGCACAACAAGAGTTAGGTCTATTAGCAGGAGTTACTGAAAAAAGAACCTACACCAAACCAGCTTCAGACATAACGCTTCGCGATAAGATTTACGCCTTTGCTCAACCTAAAGTGTATGAAGTAGCAAAAGGTGCTTTTAGCAAACACGAAAGAAGTGAACGTTTTGATACAATTAAACAAGAGTTAATTGCTTATCTCAAACAAGATGCTGGTCTAAATGAAACGGACAGCTTACCGGACCTTACAAAAAAATTGACCTCAACTTATTACGGCGATTTGCAATATGATGTGGTTCGGGATATGATTTTGGACGAACGCGTGCGTCTAGATGGAAGATCTTTGGAGACTGTTCGCCCACTTGATATGGAAGTAGATGTACTTCCATCGCCCCATGGTTCATCCTTATTCACAAGGGGTGAAACACAATCATTGACCACCGTAACGCTGGGAACTCCAATGGATGAGTTGTTGGTGGAAAGTGCCGCAAAATCTGTGGACTCTAAATTCTACTTGCATTACAATTTTCCTCCCTTCTCTACTGGAGAAGTGAAAATGATGCGTGGACAAAGCCGTCGTGAAGTGGGACATGGTAATTTAGCACAGCGGTCATTGAAACAAATGATGCCTTCTGGTGATTTTCCATACACAGTTCGTGTGGTAAGTGATATTCTTGAGTCAAATGGCTCTTCCTCAATGGCCACTGTTTGTGCAGGTTCACTTGCCTTGATGGATGCGGGTGTGAGCATCCCCAAACACGTTTCCGGTGTAGCAATGGGTCTTATCACAAAAGGAGACAAGTTTGCTATTTTAACGGATATACTGGGCGATGAAGATCACCTGGGTGATATGGATTTTAAAGTGACTGGCACTAGAGATGGAATTTGCGGTGTCCAAATGGATATTAAGGTTGATGGACTAAAAATGGAAGTGATGAAACAGGCACTTGATCAAGCCCGCAAAGGACGTTTGCACATCTTGGATGCTATGTATACCTGCATTCCAGCTGCAAGAGAAGATGTAAAACCTCACGCTCCTCGAATGGTTAAGTTGTTTATTGATAAAGAATTTATTGGAGCAGTGATAGGACCCGGTGGTAAAGTGATTCAAGAAATTCAAAGAGAAACGGGTACTACTATTAATCTCGAAGAGGTCAATAACCGCGGTGAGGTTAGTATTTTCAGCACCAATAAAGAAAGTGTGGACAAGGCCGTGGCTTGGATCAAAGGAATTGTAGCTGTGCCCCAAATTGGCGACTCCTATGATGCGGTGGTGAAGTCCATTATGCCATTTGGCGCGTTTGTAGAGTTTTTACCTGGAAAACAAGGATTGGTTCATATCAGTGAAATCAGCTGGAAGAGACTGGAAACCTTGGATGGACTTGTTAAAGAGGGCGATCCTATGAAGGTTAAGCTAATTGGTACAGATCCGAAGTCCGGTAAATTTAAATTATCAAGAAAAGCATTACTTCAAAAACCGGAGCGACCTGCTTCCGATTCAGAAGAAACACGTGACTAAACTTAATGACCCGCAAGGGTCATTTTTTTATGGAAACTTATTTTGAGGTAACAATAACAATTAGTGGGCAGGAGCAATCTTCATTGCTGATTGCTGAGCTGGACGCTTTAGGTTTTACCGGGTTTATTGAGGAATCAACTTGCCTAAAAGCATACATTCCTGCTAAGGATTATAGTCCACAATTATTGGCTGATCTATGTAAGAAAGAAAATTGTCAATTTACCAAGGCTGCAATTGAACCCACCAATTGGAATGAAAAATGGGAGTCTTCTTTCAGTCCTGTACTTGTTGGAAGCTTTGCCATTGTAAGAGCAACATTTCACCAACCGGTAAAAGAGGTAGAACATGAAATTTTGATTAACCCAAAAATGAGTTTTGGCACAGGACATCATCCTACTACATTTTTGATGATTCAACAAATGCAAAGGTTGGATCTACGTAATAAGCGGGTTTTTGATTTTGGTACCGGAACGGGTGTATTGTCCATTTTAGCGGATAAAATGGGAGCAATGTCTACACTTGCTGTTGATAATGATGAATGGAGTATTGAAAATGCTAAAGAAAATTTATTGTTGAATGGCACTAAAGGAGTTCGTATAGAGGCGGCAGCATATCCTCCTGAGAATGATCGATTTGACCTGATTCTTGCAAACATTAATAGATCAGTGCTATTAAAATTTATTCCAACGCTATCCAGAATATTAATGCCTAATGGAAATATTATTATCAGTGGTTTTTTAAAAGAAGATCAGGAATTATTGATTGAAGCTGCAACCGAGGCCAACCTGTCACTGGTAACAGTAATGCACAAGGAAGAGTGGCTGTCCATTTTGTTTAATAAAGTCGGGGAGGATAGTCCAACGATTTTTCAAGGTGTTAATTAATTAGTATATTTTTGATTACCTCATAAAGCATGAATGAGCTGCTATTAATATTATTAGCCTACCTCTTAGGCAGTATTACCACCGCTGTATGGGTGAGTAAGCGTTATTTTAATATTGATATACGCGAATATGGAAGCGGAAATTCGGGTGCAACCAATGTTTTTCGAGTGTTAGGTTCTCGTTGGGGAACTTTTGTGATGTTAATAGATATGCTTAAAGGGGTGCTTGCTGTACAATTAGCTTGGCTTCTTCCAGAGTATATTGATTCGGAGGTTCAATTTCAAAACCTTCAGACTGGTTTGGGTATGGCAGCAGTAATTGGCCATATTTTCCCAATTTGGGCAGAATTCAGGGGCGGGAAAGGAGTGGCAACGGTATTTGGCATGGTATTGGGGATTTCACCCATAACTGCCGTTAGCTGTGCAGGCATCTTTTTGCTTGTTTTATATCTTACTCGATTTGTTTCTTTAAGTTCTATTTTAGCAAGTATTGCATTCCCTATATTTATCCTTGCTGTTTTTAATGTAGAAAACCCCTTGTACCGGGTTTTTGCCATTGCTGTGGCTTTGATGGTGGTGTTAACCCATCAAAAAAACATTGGAAGGCTTCTAAGAGGAAAAGAAACAAAAGCATCCATATTAAAAGGGAGGGATCGTAGAAAGCAAATGAGGCAGGAGCGAAAAAGGCAACGCGGCTTTTAAGTAACACGCTGATTTTCAGTTAAATGGTGCAAAAGCTGTTCTACTGTCTATTAAAGCGATAATTTGCCTGTAAAATCCGTCATTTTTTGGTAACTTTACATCCCCTTAAAGTTTACCTATGTCCCAGTCCATTTTTGAAAAATTACAACTGAACGACGAGAAAAACTTATTGATTCAGGGTTTACCCTCTTCAATCGAAAAACAATTCAGCAAGCTTTCTTTTGCAAAGAATGTAACTCCCTTGCTGAAAAGTAGAAGAATAGACTTTGCTTTGATTTTTGCGGTTAATGAAGTGCAACTCAATGGTATTCTGAGAGATGTTATGCCATCTTTAAAGGAAAATTCTAAGTTCTGGGTTGCTTACCCTAAGTCAACTTCCAAGATTGTAACAGACCTGAATCGCGAGTCTAGCTGGGTTCAACTGACCGGTGGCGGGTATGAGAGTATTGATAGGATCGAGCTTGACCACGTATGGAGCGCCCTCCGTTTCAATCGCTGTGAGATTGGGGCAATTGTAGTTAACGGATAATTACTGAGCCTACAGCCGCTGCTAGACTTTTCTCCACCTTTTTGAGGTGTTCGTGTGTTTGCAGCATAATGTTAATTTCTTGCTGATTTTTTTCATTTTCCAGGTCCCGCTGGTTTTCAAGCAACATGCGTTTTATTTTTCGAAGCTTTAGGTAATGAACGGCGGACCGAATTGCCTCAGGGGATTTATCTTCTTCTGATTGTAAATAATTTAGCAAACTCTCCTTTTTTTCTGGAGCAAGTGTAGCTATAAATTCGTGGTATTCTTTTTCAAACAAGCTGGATTGGTATCCCTGTGATTGACTGAAATCCTGCCGCCAACGACTACTTTCTTCATGTGGAAAATGTAAAAGTGAAACGGCAAAAGCACTAAGCGTTTGATCTATATGATGAATAAATAGCTGGGGCCCTTTTGGAGGCTTGCCGTTTTGTATTTCGTTCCGATAGGTTTGGAACAGTTTTTTTACATTTTCGTTCTCTAATAAACCCTCGTCTACTTCTTCAAAAACATACTCAGCAACAGAAACATCGTTCAGCCATGGTCTAAAACCATATTCCAGTAAAATTCTAGCTACTTCTTTTTCTTGCAAATCGTCCTTGAATAAGAGGGAATAGGTTGCGTCGTCATAGCCGGCAGCAGCAGATTGCTTTGCGTTTTCTTCAAACAGTTTGGCCTCTTCAAAAGTTAATTTTTTTTCTTGTAGAGAAATGCGGTCTCTTATAAATTTGTTAACTAGATGATGAAGGCCTGCTTCCTCAATTTTAAGAAGCGTTGAACATTCTTTTATATAATCTTGTTGCTTAGTAAAGTCTTCAGCCTTATTTATTTTTGAAATGGACTCTGCAATTCTGTTAACCACTGCAGCTTTTTGATTAGTATCTGCACCTGCTTCCTGTAATGCCACTTCTAATTGAAATAGGATTACATCTTTTTTATTTTTGTTTACAAAGTCACGAAAAGCCACTGCCCCTACTTTATTGACATAGCTGTCCGGGTCCTCTCCATCTGGAATTAATACAAGCTTTACAGATAGCCCTTCTTCTAAAGCAAGGTCCAGTCCTCGTAGAGCTGCTTTTATTCCTGCCTGATCTCCGTCGTAAACAATGGTGAGGTTTTTTGTATACTTTTTTATGGAGCGTAGTTGATCTATTGTAAGGGCTGTTCCCCCTGAGGCTACGATATTTTCAATTCCTGCTTGGTGCAAGGAGAGTACATCTGTATATCCTTCAACCAATAAGCATTCATTTAATCTATCCATAGCTTGTTTGGCATAGTAAGAGCCGTATAGGATCTTGCTTTTTACATAGATCTCATTTTCTGGAGAGTTGATGTATTTTGGAGCTTTCTCGTAGGATTTTAAGATACGTGCACCAAAACCCACTACTTTTCCACTAGTGTTATGTATTGGAAAAATTACTCGACCATGATAGTTGTCTTGCAGTTGATCATAGCGGCTTATAGCCAGGCCTGCCTTTAGTAGTAGGGTAGGGTTGAACTGCTGCTGCAAGGCTGCTTTAGTGAAAGCATCTTTTGATTCCGGGTTATAACCCAATTGAAACTTACGTATGGTATCCTTACTAAAGCCACGCTCTTCAAAATAGCTTAATCCAATTGCTTTTCCTTCTTCTGTTTCCAAAAGTTGCTGAGAAAAAAATTGTTGCGCATATTGGTTTAAGGCAAATAAACTATCGGCCGCTTGCAGTGCCTGTTGTTGTTCCTCATTCAATTGCGTTTCTTCAACCTCGACTTGATAACGTTGCGCTAACCATT
>VGGU01000010.1 GCA_016868475.1 Bacteroidota bacterium | reverse complement strand
ATATTTGCAACCCTTTCTGAAATGGATGGGCGGGAGGTAGTTCAGCCCGGTAGAATACCTGGTTTGGGACCAGGGGGTCGCAGGTTCGAATCCTGTCCTCCCGACAACAAAATCAAGCCTTGGCTTTAATGCCAGGGCTTTTTTGTTTTGAAGGGTTGCAAGCTTGCAAGAATTGTTGCCCCCTCAACTCCATTAGGACCACTGAGGGTAATGCCTTATTTTAGGTTTATGATTGCTGTTAACACGCAAATAGTAAAGTCTTTAAAGTCCAAAGCATCAAAGGAAAGAGCCCAAGTTATGGCTCGATTTTTTAAAACGGGCAAAGGCGAGTATGCTGAGGGAGACATTTTTCATGGCGTTAGCGTACCTGATCAACGGGTGATTGCAAAAAAATATTTTACACAATCAGATGCTGCTTCTGTGAGTGAATTGCTGAAATCCCGCTATCACGAAGAACGCTTAACGGCACTTGTTATCTTAACGCACTTGTTTGAACAAGCTAAAAAAAAGGGTACGGAGGAATTATATGTAAATCTTTACTTGAAAGAAATTCACTATGTAAACAATTGGGATCTGGTGGATTCAACTGCCCATAAAATATTGGGGCGTTGGTTAGAAAACAAGAATCGAAAAATTCTCTACAAGCTGGCAGATTCCAAAAATCTTTGGGAAAACAGGGTGGCCGTAATTGCTACCTATTATTTCATTAAAAAAAACGATTTTACGGATATCCTAAAACTTAGCGAAAAATTATTATTACATCCTCATGATCTAATGCACAAGGCCATAGGGTGGATGCTTCGGGAGGCTTGGAAGATAAACCCGGGCCCCATTGAGACTTTTTTACAAGATCAGGCCTCGGTAATGCCCAGAACTATGCTGCGCTATGCCATTGAAAAAATGACCGATTCTAAAAGAAAGCACTACTTGAATGCAAAAAATCATACTTTTAAAAGCTAAAACCGACTTCATGAAATCAATTCGCTTTATCCTACCCATGCTGGCACTTGGATTTGCTCTTTTATCAACCGGATGTAAGAAAAAAAAGGACGAGACTCCAGGTGGAGGTGGAAACACCCCCACGGTTACTAATTATACCCGCAAAGCTTATGTTGAGGATTTCACAGGCACCTGGTGTGGATGGTGTCCGCTTATGACTTACACGCTTGAGCAAAAACAACAGCAACATGGATCCAAACTGATCTTTGTTGGAATGCATTATGGCCCTTCACCAAGTTATCCATTTGATCCTTTTCACTCTAATGCATTCATACCACTAATGAACCGGTATGGTATTAATGCATATCCCACTGGACTGGTTAATCGTCAAACGGTGGTTAGCTCTTCTACATTAGCCAGCAACATTGATTTTGCAGTGGCGGCGGAATCTTTCGTAGGCATAAAGTTGGAAACCACAGTTACAGGCACGGATTGCGCATTAAAAACTACGGTAAAATTTGGAAGTGATTTTAGTAAGAAAAATGTGAAGTTGGTCCTGATGTTAATTGAGGACGACTTGAAATACAATCAAGCCAATTACCTGGCTAATAACAGTAGTTACCAGGGACATCCTTATTATTCTGCAGGCAACCCAATGCCTAACTTTACGCATAATGGAGTTTTCAGACGTTCCATCTCTGCTAATTTAGAGGGAGATGTGATACCTGTTGCCAACACCGGTCTGGGTGGTCAATATGTGAACAATACAACCGTTAGCGTTACAGGTATTCCAGCTGGAAAAGGTAAAATAGTTGCATTGGTAATCAACGACACAGGCTCTAACACCAGCACACAAGTGCTCAACGCGCAGTCAGTTATTATTGGCCAAATGCAGAACTTTTAAGGAAGAGCGGGTTAGAGATTTAGGGTATAGTTCAAACTAAATCCATTGTAAGAGGGAACAAAGCGGCAAATACCTCCCACACAGAGCAAGCCGGCTCTTTGCTGACCTGCGCTTAGCTGAATCCGCTGTTTATTTTTGGAGAGCGCAAATCCAACATTGTAGTAGTGCATTTTATAGGACTGGTAATTTGTCATATCGCTAGCAAAAAGCGATAGCCCGTTTGGAAAACTCCACTCGGTTAACAGTCCTGCCCAGTTTTGCTCATCACCATTAACCCACATATGCTCGGCATTGATTCTAAGCTGATTTTTTTTCTTGATCTTAATATAATGATCAGTAACCACCAATGTGGCCCTCACTTCTCCAAAAGGCCCTCCTTGTAAAATAGTCCGATTGTAAAAAAGATTAATAAGGGTTGCTAGTGTTTTGTAGTTTTTTGTCCATCTTTTATCAATGATCAAATTGAAGTCTCTGAAAAATTTGGTTTTTCCAAAGGCAAGGGTTCTTTTGCTGATAAAACCTGCTCCGGTGGTTACCCGGATACTATCTAGAGCGTGATAATTGGAATAATTAAGATCCACTCTTGTTCCATATTTACCACCCAAGGGAGTATTTTTTTTGAAACGAATAAAAAAGTCAACCATGCCTCCAATTTCACCAATGGATTGTATGGCGTGCGGATAAATATTGGCTAGTAAATTAGTGTGTTGTCGGGTAAGCGCAGGCGTATAGTTGATAGAGGCTACGGCATCACTGGAATTGAAATTTCCTTTGTAGTCTGCATTCTCCAACCTGCGAAATTGAACTTGTGCACCCATTCTGTTAGTTGGATCCTGCCAACCTGCCTTAAGAAATAGAATTAGCCCTTTCTTTTTTATGTAGTCATTTTGAAAGTTAGCTTCTATGGATTTGTGCACCCATTCTCCCGAAAAATTGATGGCATTGTATTCTCCGTTAAATCGGGCAGCAAAGGCATTTACCTGTTGCGGAAAATTAGGATCGGCGCCATAATAACGCATAAATCGTTTTACATAGCTGGCACCCAATTGCAACAGCTGCGTTTTTCCATCACTTTCCCGATTAAGGGGAGACCATTCTATATCACCACCCATTACTTCACCGGGTGATCTTTCCATAAAGGTGCGAGGACGCCCTGCGATGGCTTTAATTTTTAATGATTTTACAGGTGTAAATCGAATCCCCAGACCATCAATATTGTTATCTAATCCTAAGCTTCTTTCTTCAAAAGCTCTAAAGATTAATCCGTTCCCAAATTGTTCAAAAAAGTTACCAAGATGTACATCAATTTTTTTGTTGGTATAACGAACAAACCGGCGAACTAGCTTATTCCCCTCATAGCGGGTAGGAAATCCCTGCAGAGCCGGGTTGTATCCTTCAAATTGAATGCCTGCCCTAAAGCCTTTGTATTGGTAGTTGGCAGTCAGGTAGGTGTTGGATGCAAATCTTTTTTCGGGTGCCAGAATGTTTCCTCGTTTGTTATCCAGGTAATACTGGTTACTGGTTTCAAGACTCCCATTTAGTTTACTTTCTTTGAAAAAACTTTTTCCTTGCGTAAAACCGGAAAAACTTAGGGAGAGTAGGACAGAAGAAAGGAGTACTCGCATGCTATAATGTTTTGAGTATGGCCAAAATATTTTCCTCATTGCCGGGAACATAGGCGGTATACCGTTTTATAATCACTCCTTTTTTATCAATAACTAATGTGTGTGGAATTAAAGAAATATTGAGTGCTCGTTTGAGATCTTGATTTTGGTCCCAAAAAACTTCAAAACTCCAGTCGTGCAATCCCGCTGTTTTTTTAATTCCCGCTGCTGTGCGGCTATCGTCGATGGAAATAGCAATAATGCGTGCGGGTGTTTCTTTTTTCCATGTTTCGGTAAGGTCATTGAAGGCATCTAGTTCTTGCAAGCAAGGTTTACACCAGGTAGCCCAAAAACTGATCACTAAGGGAACGTCACTGTTATAAAAGGTTTCTGTATTTATCTCCTTTCCGGCAATGGATTTAATGACAACTGCTGGAAGTTTTTCTTGTGCCAGCAGGCTCATAGGAATAAGCAGGAGTGTAAGCAGTAACGAGCGCATAACTGATTGTTTATGCGAATATAGCAGACTAGGTCTTAACTAAAACGTAATTTTAACCCCAGGATGAACAAGATTGTGCCAAATAAAATTCAGCTTAATCAATATGCCGCTATTGCTGTGCGGGTTAGTTGGGCCTTGGCCTTATTGTGGGGTTCTCGTTTTATTTTTTATTTTTTTAACCAAGGTTCATTTAAGGATCTTTCAATGACTGATTGGGGTAACATTATGTGGGGTGGGCTTCGTTTTGATATTGCGGCTATTTGCTATGTTAACTCACTGTATATCATTTTGCAATCGACTCCGCTCAAAGCTCGCTATCAACAATCATTTCAGCGGTTTACTCGTGGACTGTACTTCTTTAGCAATGGATTAGCCTTATTAGTGAGTTGTGTGGATATGGTTTACTTTCCTTTTACGTTACGCCGTACAACCGCATCAGTAGTTCGAGAATTTTCCAATGAAGATAACCTGGGCACCATTTTAACAACTGCTGCCTGGCATTATTGGTATTTCCTGCCTGTGTTTCTAATACTATTCTGGTTGTTGGTGATTGGCTATAATCGTATTTCGGTAAAACCGCCAGCTATTTTTCGACCTAACTATTTTTATACAGGATCCTTGGGGATGTTATTGCTTTTCCCTTTTCTATTGGTGGGAGGCATTCGGGGTGATTGGCGGTATTCCACACGTCCAATCACTATGAGTAATGCCGGGCAATATGTAAAGAACCCTGGCGATATTCCATTGGTATTGAATACTCCCTTTTGTATACTCCGCACTATCCGGCAGCAGTTTTACAAAGAGGATCATTACTTCTCCACTAAACAATTAGCGGATATTTATTCGCCAATAATTCAACTAAACCCTGCCCATGCATTTAAGGCCGAAAATGTTGTGATCTTGGTGTTAGAGAGTTTTGGTCGGGAATCCATTGGATTTTATAACCGTGGTTTGAATAATGGCAGGTATAAGGGGTACACTCCATTTTTAGATTCATTGTTGGCCAAGAGTTATGTAGTGGAAAATGGATTTGCTGCAGGAAGAAAGTCCATTGATGCGCTACCGGCTGTATTAGCCAGTATTTCCTCCGGAGAATTGCCTTTTGTGCTCACGCCTTATGTTTCAAACCAGTTGCAAGGTCTTCCGCAACTATTAAAAGAAAAGGGGTATCACACTTCCTTTTTTCATGGGGCCCCCAACGGCTCCATGGGATTCCAGGCTTTAGTGAATTTATTGGGAGTAGAACATTATTATGGCAAGGACCAATATGGCAATGATCAGGATTTTGATGGAACCTGGGGTATTTGGGATGAACCCTTTTTACAATTTTTTGCCAGTAAGTTGGATAGTTTTCCCGAACCATTTCAATCCACCATATTTACTGTTTCCTCGCATGAACCATTTAAGGTGCCTGCAAAGTATAAGGATGTATTTCCAAAAGGAGAACATCCAATACGAGAGGTTACGGGTTATACGGACCAAGCACTGAAAAAGTTTTTTGAAAAAATTAAGACCAAGCCATGGTTTCGAAAAACCTTGTTTGTGATCACAGCCGATCATGCTTCTATCTCTCATCATCCTTCCTATCAAACTGCCTGGGGTAATATGGCTATTCCTATTTTTTTCTACCATCCTTCAGATAGTCTAAAAGCTTTTTTGCCAGGAAATATTCAGCAAACAGATATCATGCCCTCTGTATTGGGTTATCTGGGTTATAAAGGCAGTATAGTTTCCTTTGGAAAAAACATATTTGATTCACAGCCTGAAAATTGGGTGGTTAATTACTATGGTGGCTATCAGTTGATTCAAAACCAATTTTTGTATCAGCAAAATGAAAATGGAAAAAGCGTCCTTTTTGACTTTATTAAAGATCCTCAGTTACACAAAAATCTGGCAACTCAAGAGAAGCAAGTTGTTCTGGATATGGATAGGCGGTTAAAGGCCTACATTCAACAATATCATAATCGGCTTATTGGTAATCAACTTCTGCCACCTGCCCGTTAGCCTGTATCTTTAACTCCTTATGGCGCGCACCATTAGCAAGAAGTCAACATCTGAAAATAGCCTGGAATTTATTGAGGTAACAGGCGCGCGTGTGCACAACCTGAAGAATCTGGATATTGCTATTCCAAAAAATAAGTTGGTGGTGATTACCGGAATTAGTGGTTCGGGAAAATCCTCATTGGCTTTTGATACTATCTATGCGGAAGGACAACGTCGTTATTTAGAAACATTTGGGGCCTATATGCGTCAATTTGTTGGAGATATGGAAAGACCGGATGTGGATCGAATTACGGGACTTTCTCCGGTAATTGCCATTGAGCAAAAAACCACCAGCAAAAATCCTCGCTCAACAGTTGGAACCGTAACAGAAGTGTATGATTTTTTACGTTTGCTTTTTGCAAGAATTGGTCGGGCGTATTCCTTTAACACAGGAAAACCCATGGTCAAGTGGAGTGAGGAGGAAATTGTTCAAGCCATTTTTCAAAATTTTGAAGGGAAAAAAATTTCGGTATTAGCGCCGCTTGTGCGTGGCAGAAAAGGCCATTACCGTGAGCTGTTTGAAGAGTATAGAAAAAAGGGATACATAAAAGTTCGTGTGGATGGTGTCTTGCGAGACTTACAAGCCAAGATGCAAGTTGATCGATATGTGATCCATGATATAGAACTTGTCATTGACCGATTGCCAGTGGAATATTCAATGCGCACACGATTGAACCAAAGTGTTCAGCAGGGATTACAATTGGGAAAAGGCTTATTGTTTTTAGAGGTAGAAGGGCAGGGCATTGTGCAATATTCCAAACAAATGATGTGTGAGGATACCGGCATTAGTTACGAAGAACCTTCCCCCAACTCCTTTTCATTTAATTCTCCTTACGGAGCATGTCCTGCTTGCAAAGGGCTGGGGGTAAGTCATCATGTAAATATGAAAACTATTCTTTCAGATACTTCACTGAGTATTAGTGAAGGCGGGATAGTTCCACTGGGTCAAGAACGGGATGCGTGGGTATTCAGACAAGCACAGGAGATGGCTAAAAAGCATAAGATCTCTTTAAAAACGCCTATTCAAGATCTTCCAAAAAAACAATTGAACCTGATGTTGTACGGTAATGAGGAGGGGGAGCTTACCGCAACTGAATTTGCTGATTTACCATTTAATCCCCATGCTCCTTTTGAGGGCGTCATTAACTTTCTGCATCGTTGGTTTGCTAATCCCTACAGTGAAAACTTACGAGAGTGGACTGAAGAATTTATGGAGGTGAAGCCCTGTACTACCTGTGAAGGCATGCGCCTTAAAAAAGAAAGCAATTGGTTCAGAATAGATCAAAAAAATATTGCTGCGCTCAGTAACATGAATCTCGATAATCTGGCAGCGTGGTTTGATGGAATAGAACTTCGTTTATCCAACAAAGAAAACACCATAGCCAAAGATGTTTTAAAAGAGATTCGTGATCGGCTTGATTTTTTATTGCAAGTGGGATTGGGTTATTTATCATTAAATCGACCCAGCCGTAGTTTAAGCGGCGGCGAATCGCAACGCATTCGCTTGGCTACACAAATCGGCTCACAGTTGAGAGGCATTACTTATATTTTGGATGAACCTTCCATTGGGTTACATCAACGCGATAATCATCAGCTTATTCAAGCGTTAAAAAAAATGAGGGACATAGGAAATACCGTGATTGTGGTAGAGCATGATAAGGATATTATGATGGCTGCTGATCATTTAATTGATATTGGTCCAAGAGCAGGATTTCATGGGGGAAAAATTGTTGCTGCCGGACCTCCTGCTTCTTTTTTAACATTGAGCACTATCACGGCCAGTTATTTAAATGGAAAATTAAAACTACCTGTACCTGTTGTGCGTAGAAAAGGGAATGGAAACTCTTTATCCTTGCAAGGAGCCAGTGGCAATAATTTACAGCATATCAATGCTGATTTTCCACTCGGAAAGTTAATTGTGGTTACGGGGGTAAGTGGATCAGGCAAATCCACGCTCATTAACGAAACCTTGTATCCTTTACTAGCAAAACACTGTTACGATTCCCGGATGCAACCGTTGCCTTACAAAAAAATAATTGGGCTGGAACATATCGATAAAGTAATAGAAATCGACCAGTCTCCCATTGGCAGAACACCACGCAGTAATCCCGCTACTTACTGTGGTTTTTTTACGGAGATCAGAACATTGTTCTCCACTTTGCCCGAAAGCAAAGTACGAGGTTATGGTGCCGGTAGATTTTCTTTCAACGTAAGATCCGGCCGTTGCAATACCTGCGAGGGCGGAGGCATACGAGTGATTGAAATGAATTTTCTTCCTGATGTATATGTACATTGTTCCAGTTGCAATGGTAAGCGTTACAATCGGGACACCCTGGAAGTGCGGTACAAAGGCAAATCCATTGCTGATGTATTGAACATGACTGTGGAAGAAGCCATTTGTTTTTTTCAACCCATTCCTTATCTCCATAGAAAAATTAAAGTCTTGGAGGAAGTAGGGTTGGGCTATTTAACCCTGGGTCAAGCGGCCACTACTTTAAGCGGTGGTGAAGCCCAGCGGGTAAAACTTTCTACTGAATTAGCAAAAAGGGATACGGGAAAAACCTTTTATATATTAGACGAACCTACTACGGGCCTTCACTTTGAAGATATCCGTCATTTGATGGACGTACTTAATAAATTAGTGGACCGGGGTAATACGGTATTGGTGATTGAACACAATTTAGATGTGATCAAAATGGCCGACCATATCATTGATCTGGGTCCGGAGGGAGGAGATGGGGGCGGAGCCATTCTTTTTCAAGGTAGGCCTGAAGAAATGATAAGGGAAACAACAACGTATACAGCTAATTTTTTGAAACAAGAATTGATGACTGCCCATTAAGCCATCCTGATCATATGAATGTGTTCGATCCCATCTTCTAAATAAATTTCTCCCACGCTGTTAAACCCAAAAGACTGGTAGAATTTTTCAAGATATAATTGAGCGCCTATCTCTATAGGGCCTTTCCCAAATAATTTTTCACAACATTGAATCGATTCTGCCATTAAAAGTTTGCCCAGGCCGGCTCTTCTAAAGGTTGATGCAGTAACTACGCGCCCAATGGAACAATGGGTAAAAGCCAATCCCGCTGGCAGCAGGCGAGTGTAGGCCGCCAATTGACCATCTATTTTACCCAGCAAATGCCATGACTGCTGGTCCTTATTGTCCATATCCAAATAAACGCATTGCTGTTCTACTACAAAAATGGCAGATCTCAATTGCAGTATCTCGTAGCAATCAATTGAAGTAAGTGATTCAAATTTTAGCAGTGACCAGTGAATAGTACTCATGTGTTAGTTCCCATTCGCTTGAGTGAGGCAATGGTTTGCAGCGGATCCTTAGATTTAAAAACTGTGTTACCTGCCACTAACACATCAGCGCCTGCTTCAATGATCGAAGGGGCATTTTCAAGTGTTACGCCTCCGTCCACTTCAATGAGGGCAGCAGAATTGTATTGGGAAATCAGTTTTTTAAGTTCAGTAATTTTTGGAAGCGTTGAGGGAATAAACTGTTGTCCGCCAAATCCAGGATTTACGCTCATCAAACAAACCAGGTCGATATCCCTTATCACATTTGTCAGGCTGGCAACGGGTGTGTGCGGATTAAGGGCAACACCTGCTTTGATGCCCAATTCTTTTATTTGCTGAATGGTTCTGTGAAGATGGATGCAGGCCTCAGCATGTACAGTAATGATATCAGCACCTGCCTCTTTGAAGGCAGTCAGATAACGCTCAGGTTTTTCAATCATTAAATGTACGTCGCAGGTCTTAGCAGTAGCTTTTCTAAAAAAATGAATCAACATGGGGCCAAAGCTGATGTTAGGAACAAAAACTCCGTCCATTACATCCAGGTGATACCAATCTGCTTCACTTTTATTCAACAGCTCGCAATCGGCCTGGAGATTCAGGAAATTAGCGGAGAGCAGAGAAGGGGCTACAATCGGCATAGGTGCAAGGTACTAATCATTTTTTACAATTAGTTGACACTTGATCCATACCACAAGAGTAACTTTGCCAGCGTAAAAGAAAATCATGAACAACTTGATTGCAACAACATATGGCAAAACATTTTTGATGTTATGCTCACTGCTTGGTTTTTTTCAAAATAAGCTACAAGGGCAAGACAGCCTGTTGTATGCAAATGAATCCCACTTTAAAAACATTCGTCAATTGACATTTGGAGGAGACAATGCTGAAGCGTACTGGAGTTATGATGGGAAGTCGCTGGTTTTTCAACGCACTTCTTTAAAGGATGGCATCCCTTGTGATCAAATTTTTGTAGGTCGTGTTCCCGATAAAGCCAATGATCCATTTGAATTAAAATTAATCAGTACAGGAAAGGGAAGAACTACCTGTGCTTTTTTTACGAAGGACAATCAGCACATTATTTACGCATCTACACATTTGGCCAGCAGTGAATGCCCGCCTGCTCCGGATCGCGCTAAGCATGGTAACAAATACATATGGCCTCTATACCGAGGCTTTGACATTTTCCTATCTGATCTTAATGGAAATATTATAAAACAGTTAACTAATTCGGCATACTATGATGCGGAGGCTACACTTTCGCCGGATGGCAATAAAATGATTTACACCAGCACCAAGGATGGAGATATTGAGCTTTATATCATGGATCTTAAAACTGAAAAAGAAGTAAGAATAACCTATGAATTGGGGTACGATGGCGGTGCTTGGTTTAGTCCGGATGGAAAAAAAATAATTTGGCGCGCTTCACGACCTAAAACAGAAGCAGCCATTACTGAGTACAAAGAATTATTAGCCCAAGACTTAGTGGCCCCTACTAACATGGAAGTTTGGGTAGCAAATGCAGATGGAACTGAAGCCAAGCAGGTTACCAGTTTTGGACAGGCCAATTGGGCGCCTACTTTTATGCCGGATAGCAAGCGCATCATCTTTGCTTCTAATCACGAATACAAGCGTGGATTTCCTTTTAATTTATACACGATGAACGGAGATGGATCCAACTTACAAAAAGTGAGTCGGGATAAAGGCTTTGATGCATTTCCTATGTTTAGCCCGGATGGAAAGCGCTTAGTTTTTTCGAGCAATCGCAACAACGGGGGCACCCGAGACACGAATGTTTTTGTGGCTGACTGGGTAGAGTAAGAAAGGCTTCATACATTTGTTTACTTAAACAAATGCTTTATGGAAACCGGTCTCTTACACTTGCATAATGCCCTGCGTTGGGTAATATTAGTACTCTTGATTTGGAATCTTATTCAAGCCCTTGCCAAAAAAGAATCGATACGTAGCAGTAGCCTTTGGTTGATGATTACTGCCCACACGATGTTACTCATAGGAATTTATCAGGCTGTTGCAGGTAGATATGGCTGGACATCATTAAACCTTCCAACTGGTAGTACAGTGATGAGTGATTCATTTTATCGATTTTTCTTGGTAGAGCATCCTGTACTCATGGTTTCCTCAATTGTGTTTATTACCATGGCAAGGGCAAAGGCAAAAGAACTCAATTTCCGTTCCTTCACCTGGCTATTGGTTATTGCACTAGTATTAATCTTGGCAGGTATTCCTTGGCCAGGAAGGGAACTGGTGGGAAGACCTCTTTTTCCTGGTGCATGATTGCCGCTTGTTTCACATCCTAACGATTGAACTACTATGGCACATTATTATAAGCTCGGACAAATACCCCACAAGCGGCACGTTCAGTTTCTGAAGCCGGATGGAACCTTATATAGCGAACAGCTTTTTTCCACAGAAGGGTTTAGCGACGATTATTCCTTGCTTTACCATTGCCATCCTCCCACACAAATCATAAAAACGGAGCCTCAGCTGGATGTTTCTCCTCAGATTGCAGAGGAAAAAATGCTAAAGCACCGCAGTTTTGAGGGGTTTAAGGTTAAACCTGAAGCCGATTATTTGAAAAGCCGTGTACCTGTATTAGTCAACAACGATTGTCATATTGTTTTGGCCTCGCCTCAACAAAGTATGACTGATTATTTTTATAAGAACACGGATGCTGATGAGATGATCTTTGTACACGAGGGGTCCGGAAAAGTAATTACGCAATACGGGCAGCTCCCATTTTCTTATGGCGATTATATTGTGTTACCCAGAGGGACTATCTATCAAATTCATTTTGATACAACAGTAAATCGTTTATTTATTGTAGAATCATTTTCGCCACTCTGCTATCCCAAAAGATACATGAGCCGCTATGGGCAACTCATGGAACATTCTCCTTTTTGCGAGAGGGATATCAGACCCCCACAAGACCTACTGACCATCGATCAAAAAGGAGATTTTTTAATTCGGGCTAAGAAAAAAGGAATGCTGTATGGGCTTCATTACGGAACTCATCCTTTTGACGTAATTGGTTGGGATGGCTGCTGCTATCCGTATATTTTTTCCATTCATGATTTTGAGCCCATCACGGGTCGTGTGCATATGCCGCCACCTATTCACCAAACTTTTGAAACCAACAGCTTTGTGGTTTGCTCATTTGTGCCACGACTTTATGACTATCATCCCCAGGCCATTCCGGCGCCATACAATCACAGTAACATTGATAGTGATGAAGTGCTTTACTATGTAGATGGTGATTTTATGAGTCGCAAAAGTGTTACACGTGGTATGATTACGCTGCATCCGGCAGGTATCCCACACGGGCCACACCCGGGGGCTGTTCAAAGAAGCATTGGCGCCAAGGAAACAAAGGAATTGGCGGTGATGGTGGACACCTTCCGTCCACTCATGTTAACCAAGCAGGCCTTAGACATTGAAAATCAAGACTATGTGATGAGTTGGGCTGAGTAATTGCTTCGCTTTCAAAATTTTAGCAATTTTCTTCGTTATTCGCTGACAAGAGCCTATCTTTGCACCCCTTAAAATCGTATGTCGAAACAACCGCTGATTAAGCAGGATGGAGTCATTATAGAAGCATTATCCAATGCAATGTTCCGGGTAAAACTGGAAAATGGACACGAAATCCTGGCTACGATCTCCGGAAAAATGCGAATGCACTACATCCGTATTCTTCCCGGTGATAAAGTTGGTGTGGAGCTTTCTCCCTATGATTTGACAAGGGGGCGGATTAATTTCCGCTATAAATAAGACTGTTAAACAGAAAAAAGATGAAAGTAAGAGCCTCAATTAAAAAGCGCAGCGCAGATTGCAAGATCGTACGTCGTAAAGGCAAGCTGTACATCATTAACAAAAAAAATCCTCGCTTCAAGCAGCGCCAGGGATAATCCAATTTTAAACTAATTAATATTAATACTCGATTATGGCTCGTATTGCCGGTGTTGATTTACCAAAACAGAAAAGAGGAGAGATTGGATTGACCTATATCTATGGAATTGGTCCTTCTACTGCTCGTTATATTCTCGATAAGAACAATATCGATCGTAACAAGAAAGTAAACGAATGGAATGACGATGAGTTGAACGCCATCCGTAGCATGATCACTGAGGAATTAAAAGTAGAAGGTCAGCTTCGCTCCGAGGTGCAAATGAGTATCAAACGTTTGTTGGATATCGCTTGTTACCGTGGACTCCGCCATCGTAAAGGATTGCCTGTTCGTGGTCAGCGTACCAAAACAAATAGCCGTACTCGTAAAGGAAAACGTAGAACAGTTGCCGGTAAAAAGAAGGCACCTAAGAAATAATAACTAATATTTAAAGACTACCTCAAGTAATACAATGGCAAAAGCACAACAACAGCCCAGCGCAAAGCAAGCTTCGAAAAAAAGAGTAGTGAAAGTTGACTCTTACGGTGATGCGCACATCTCTGCAACATTCAATAATATTATTGTAAGCCTTACCAACAAAACAGGACAAGTGATTTCCTGGAGCAGTGCTGGTAAAATGGGTTTTCGCGGTTCTAAAAAAAATACTCCTTACGCGGCTCAGATGGCTGCTGCAGATGCTGCAAAGGTAGCATTTGATGCAGGGTTGAAGCGTGTAGATGTTTATGTGAAAGGTCCGGGTTCTGGGCGTGAAGGGGCTATTCGTTCCTTGTCTCAAAGCGGAATTGAAGTAGTGATGATTAAAGATGTGACGCCAATGCCTCACAACGGATGCCGTCCTCCTAAAAAGAGACGCGTATAAATTTATAGTTCGACGCCAGTCGTTTCATTTTGTTAAAGGGTGCACGATTAATTTTTTTAAAGCTTTTTACCGATCGTTGCACCGGTTTTAAAAAAAGCTTCAATGAACAAGTACTATGGCACGTTACAATGGTCCTAAGACCAAGATCTCCCGTATTTTCGGGGAACCCATTTTGGGAAATGGCAAATGGTTGGGTAAAAACAGTAACCCTCCAGGCCAACACGGAGACAAGCGCAAGCGTAAAACGCTTGGTGAGTATGCACTACAACTTCGTGAAAAGCAAAAAGCAAAGTATACCTATGGTGTACTAGAAAAGCAATTCCGCAAAACATTTGAAGAAGCTGCCCGCCGTAAAGGGGTAACTGGTGAAAACCTAATCAAGCTCCTGGAAGCCAGATTGGATAACACTGTGTTTCGTATGGGTATCTCTCCTTCACGTCCTGGAGCCCGTCAGCTCGTGAGCCACAAGCACATTGAGGTGAATGGTCATGTAGTAAATATCCCTTCCTACTCCTTGAAGCCAGGTGATGTAGTAACGATTAAAGACAGTAGTCGCACTCGTACTTCTATCACTAGTCCTATCCGTGGTAAAAATCCAAAGTTTGGATGGCTTGATTTTAATGAGACGGAAATGAAGGGTACGTTTATCACTTATCCTGAGCGTGAAAATGTTCCTGAAAATATTAAGGAACAACTGATCGTTGAATTGTATTCTAAGTAAACCATTGAGGTAATACCTCTCACCGAAAAAAAATACGTATGGCAATTCTCAATTTTCAAAAACCTGATAAGATCATATTACAGAAGGTTACTGACTTTAATGCACTCTTCGAGTTCCGTCCATTGGAGCCTGGATACGGTGTAACTATTGGTAATGCACTTCGCCGTGTATTGCTTAACTCCTTGGAGGGTTATGCAATTGTGGGTATCAAAATCGATGGAGTAGATCACGAGTTTGCTACTTTAAAAGGAGTAAGCGAAGACGTGGTAGAACTTTTGTTAAACTTGAAACAAGTTCGATTCAAGAAGATTGGTGATCAGGATTTCACCAGCGAAAAAATAAGCATCTCTGTTAAGAACAAGACTGAGTTCACGGCGGCTATGATCGGTGAAAACACACAGGCTTTCCAGGTCATGAACCCTGATTTGTTAATTTGTACATTGGATAGTTCTGCGCGTCTGGATTTCGAGTTGACTATCGAAAAAGGCCGTGGATACGTTCCCGCAGAAGAAAACAAACCAAAGGAATCCCCACTTGGCTATATTCCAACTGACGCCATTTTTACTCCCATCAAGAATGTAAAGTACAGTATTGAAAATACGCGTGTGGAGCAGCGTACTGACTTTGAAAAATTGATCATGGAAGTTTCTACGGATGGTACTATTCATCCTGAAGAAGCCGTGAAGCAAGCTTCTCGTATTTTGATCCAGCACTTGATGATCATCACTGATGAGAATATCACCTTTGACAATAAGGAAGAAAAGAAAGAAGATCTAGTAGACGAGCAAACTTTGCAATTGCGCAAAGTGTTGAAAACACCTTTGGAGGATTTGGATCTTTCCGTTCGTGCTTTCAATTGCTTGAAAGCGGCTAAAATCAACTCACTCAGTGAACTGGTTCAATATGAGCAGGAGGACCTGATGAAGTTCCGCAACTTTGGTCAGAAGTCATTGTCTGAAATTGAACAAGTGCTCAAAGAACGTGGATTACATTTTGGTATGGATCTTGCCAAAATGGGTATTGATGTAAGTGAATTTTAATTATTGATAACCGCTGCTGATTGGATTCAGTAGCAACCACTGCAATTCCTGACACGGTGCAGTGCTAAAAAACAAACAGTCATGCGTCACGGAGACAAAGTAAAAAACTTGGGCCGCACCAAAGCACATCGCGAGGCCCTACTCGGAAATCTGGCTTGTCAGTTAATTCAACACAAGCGCATTGTAACCACTACTACCAAAGCAAAATCGCTAAGAGGATTTGTAGAGCCCCTAATCACCAAAGCCAAAGATAACACCACGCACCAGCGTCGTATTGTGTTTGGTTATTTGCAGGACAAAGAGGCCATCAAAGAACTTTTTGGTGCAGTTGCAGAAAAGGTTGCCGGTAGGCCAGGTGGCTATACACGTATTATTAAATTGGGATTTCGTCCTGGTGATAATGCGGATATGGCAATGATCGAGCTGGTTGATTTTAACGAGATCTATAATAAAGGAGAAGAAAAAGGCACAGCAAAGAAAACCAGACGCTCTGGTGGACGCAAGAAAGCTGCTGAAAAAGCAGTGGAAGCTAATCCAGCCGCTGATACTGCTGCTCCTGCTGAAGAAGCTCCTTCTGCATAAATAAATCTTAGTGCATTGAAATGCCTTCCAGCCGGAGGGCATTTTTTTTGGAGAAATGCCTTGTTTGATTCTCCTCCTGCATGAAACGATTACTTTTGCCACTCAAACTCCAACTATGCGAAAAGTATCCATTGGTGTAGTGCAAATGAGTTGTGTAGCTGATAAAGAAGCAAATCTTCAAAAGGCAATTGCCGAAATTGAAAAGGCGGCTGCTCAAGGTGCGCAGATAGTTTGTTTACAAGAACTTTTTACATCACTTTATTTCTGTGATGTGGAATCGTATGATAATTTTTTACTCGCGGAATCTATTCCCGGTCCGGCAACTGAAAGAATACAGGCCATTGCAAAGGCTAAAGGAGTAGTAGTCATTGCTTCACTTTTTGAAAAGCGTGCAGAGGGGCTATACCACAACACTACAGCTGTAATTGATGCAGACGGAACTTATTTAGGTAAGTATCGTAAAATGCACATTCCAGACGATCCTGCCTATTATGAGAAGTTTTACTTTACTCCTGGTGATCTTGGATACAAGGTTTTTAAAACAAAATTTGCCACCATTGGTGTTTTGATTTGTTGGGATCAGTGGTATCCTGAGGCCGCCCGTATCACGTCCTTGATGGGGGCTGAAATATTATTTTATCCTACTGCTATTGGTTGGGCAAGCGCACAAGATGCAGCTACCAACACAGAGCAGTATGGTGCCTGGCAAACCATACAGCGAAGCCATGCTGTAGCCAATGGAGTGCATGTGGTTAGTGTAAACAGAGTGGGGGTGGAGCAAAATGGCGCCATGCAATTTTGGGGCGGGTCATTTGTTGCTAACCCGTTTGGGACTGTGCTTTGGCAGGCTTCACACGATAAGGAGGAAGTAACTGTGGTAGATATTGATCTATCCAAAACTGATTATTATCGAACGCATTGGCCTTTCCTTCGTGACCGACGAATTGATTCCTATGACCCCATCACCAAGCGTTATGTCGATGAGCATTAATGGAGCTACCCCTCGGGAACTGGGGTATTATTTTCCGGCAGAGTTTGCACCGCATGAGGCAACCTGGTTAAGTTGGCCCCACAAAGAGGCTTCCTGGCCTGGAAAAATTCAGTCTATTTTTCCATCTTACGCTGCTTTTATTAAAGAATTATTAAGGGGCGAAGCTGTCCGAATTAATGTTGCGGATAAGAGCATGCAGGAGATTGCCGTACAGCAATTGGAGCGTGCAGGGGTTGATCCCGCCGCCGTTGCGTTTTTTTTCAATCCCACCAATGATGCTTGGTGTCGTGATCATGGACCTGCTTTTTTAATCAACCCTACGGCTACACATCCCAAAGTGATTGTTGACTGGGGGTATAATGCCTGGGGAAATAAGTATCCGCCCTGTGATTTGGATGATGTGATTCCAACTCGGATTGCACAGCATTATGGTATTCCCGTTTATCATCCCGGGATTGTGATGGAGGGTGGATCTGTTGAATTCAATGGGCAAGGCACTTTATTGACCTCCACCGCCTGTTTGCTGAATCCTAATCGTAATCCACACTTGAATCAAGAACAGCTTGAGGGGATGCTTTGTGATTATTATGGGGTAGAACAAATATTATGGGTTGACGAGGGAATAGTAGGAGATGACACCGATGGGCATATTGACGATACCGTTCGTTTTGTCAATGATGATACGGTGTTGACCGTTGTTGAAACAAATCGTGCGGATGAAAATTATTCTTTACTGCAACATAATCTGCAGCAATTAAAATCTATGCGTTTGTTGAATGGCAAACAACTAAACATAGTTGAAGTACCAATGCCTGCACCGTTACATTATGAGGGACAACGGCTTCCGTGTTCGTATGCTAATTTTTATATTGCCAATAAGTCGGTGATTGTTCCTGTATTCAATTGCAAGCAAGATGAGTCCGCCCTCCAACTTATTCAAGATTGTTTTCCTACTCGGAATGTTGTAGGAATTGACTCCACTGATATCATTTGGGGATTAGGCAGTTTTCATTGCCTTAGCCAGCAAGAACCTGCTTGCTGAGTGGTTACAGTTTTTCCGCGTGTTGACTTCGATCAAGACCCATCTCTTCTTCCTCCTCTGTTACGCGTAACGGTGTAATCCAATTTGTAAGGCGAAGTAGTAAAATAGTGCCTGTAAAAACAAACAAGGAAACGCCTACCATCGTTGCACTTTGAATAAAAAATAAGCGGGTTTCTCCAAATATCAACCCATTACCTGTGGTGTTGGCTGGGTTGATTGTTTGCGTAGCAAAAACTCCTGTTAGCAACATGCCTACAATCCCGCCTACTCCATGACAGGGAAATACATCAAGGGTGTCGTCAATTGAAGTTTTAGAGCGCCAATCTACCATTGCATTACTCACCAAACTGCTAATAATTCCCACGGCAAGGGAATGTGGAATGGATATATAGCCCGCTGCAGGTGTAATGCCCACCAGTCCAACTACTGCTCCAATACAGGTTCCCATTGCGGAGGGTTTTTTGCCTTTCAGCGCATCAAAGATGATCCAGGTAAATGCAGCGGCTGCCGATGCAGTACTTGTTGTAGCCAATGCAATACCCGCTAACGAGTTGGCGCCAAATGCAGAACCTGCATTAAATCCAAACCAGCCAAACCACAACAAACCTGTTCCGAGTAACACATAGGTAATGCGAGCCGGCGCGTGCGCGGGTTCAATTCTTTTTTTTAAATAGATCGCACTTGCCAGCGCTGCCCAGCCTGCACTCATGTGCACAACAGTTCCGCCGGCAAAGTCTAACACCCCCAATTGATACAACAGTCCATCGGGGTGCCAGGTGGCATGGGCCAATGGAGAATAGATTAAAATTGAAAAAAGCAAAATAAAAAGCAAGTATGACGAAAACTTAATCCGCTCGGCAAAAGCACCCGTAATCAATGCAGGAGTGATGATAGCAAACTTAAGTTGGAAAAAAGCAAATACAACAAGCGGAATGGTGGGAGCTAGTTTCCAGGGGGCACTATGCAGTACACCCGTCATCATGAAAAAAGTAAAAGGATTTCCAATTATACCACCACAAGAATCACCAAATGCAAGACTAAACCCAATAATAACCCAAAGCAGTGTAATCAAAGCCATGCAAATAAAACTTTGGAGCATAGTGGAGATAACATTCTTCTTGCTTACCATCCCTCCATAAAAAAAGGCAAGGCCAGGTGTCATGATCAAAACGAGAGCCGTTGCGGTTAGCATCCAGGCCGTATCGGCCCCATTAATAATACCAGCAACCTGCACGCCCGGGGCTGGTGTTTCCCTTTGTACCAGTGCATATACTAAAACCAGCAGTAACACTAAAAATGGGAAGATGGCTAGTTTTCGCGATAATGACATATAAAAAATATATAATATAATTGAATAGGAACAAAAATACATCTAATCCGGATGTTTCAGGATAAAATTATTCGTATTAAAAATTAACTTAATGTATATAAGTATTGAAGATTTTTACCGATTGCACTTCTGAAATGGGTTAATTTTGCTGAATTTGTTTTTTACCAACTACTAACCTTTCGTAATGCCGCAAGAATCCAAACCTGCTTTATTGATTTTAGCCGATGGCACAGTGCACCAGGGTCGTGCCTACGGGGCCATTGGAACCACCACTGGTGAAATTTGCTTCAATACCGGAATGACCGGTTATCAAGAAGTGTTTACAGATCCCAGCTATTTTGGTCAAATCCTGATCATGAATGCGGCTCATATTGGTAATTACGGCGTCAAAGAGGCCGATGTGGAGTCGGACAGTGTAAAAATCAGTGGTTTGATTGGAAGAAATTTGGAGGATCAATACTCACGAAAACAGGCCAAGGGGTCTTTGGAAGAATATTTACAAGCACATTCCATTGTTTCCATTGAAGGAGTAGATACCCGCTCATTAGTAGCGCAGGTTCGTAAGAAAGGTGCCATGAATTGTATTATTTCTTCCGAGACAACTGATAGTAAGGCGTTGATGGAAAAGTTGAAAGCCGTACCTAATATGGATGGACTTGAATTAGCATCTCGTGTTTCTACTAAATCACCGTATGAGCTGGGTGATGCGGCTTCTTCCATTCGCATTGCGGTGATGGATTACGGAGTCAAGCGAAACATTTTACAATGCATGGTAGATCGAGGAGCCTTTGTAAAAGTATTTCCTGCAAAAACTTCGTTGAAAGAAGTAAAGCAATTTAATCCTAGTGGTTATTTTATTTCTAATGGCCCTGGTGATCCGGCTCCTATGGATTATGCCATTGATCTGGTAAAAGAAGTATTAAAGGAAGATAAACCTGTTTTTGGAATTTGTCTGGGGCATCAGTTATTGGCACTTGCCAATGGAATTTCCACCTTCAAAATGCATCATGGCCATCGGGGGTTGAATCATCCTGTAAAAAACCTGATTACGGGTTGTTCAGAAATCACCACACAGAACCATGGTTTTGGCGTGGACCCTGAGTCAGTGAAAAAAGCCAGCCATATAGAAATCACACATGTTAATTTAAATGATCAATCTATCGAAGGGATTCGTGTAAAAGGGAAGCCTGCTTTTTCTGTACAATATCACCCAGAGGCTACCCCCGGACCACATGATAGCCGTTATTTATTCGATCAGTTTATTGATATGATTCGCCAATCCAAAAATTGATCATGCGTATTGCCATAATAAATGGACCTAACCTAAACCTGCTTGGTAAAAGAGAGCCAGGTATCTATGGCACACAATCTTTCGAGGAATTTCTAATTATGCTCCGTGCTCAATACCCTTCAGTTACACTATCCTATTTTCAGAGTAATGTGGAAGGAGAATTGATCAATGAGATCCAACGTGTAGGATTTGAGTATGATGGAATTATTATTAATCCCGGGGGTTATACACATACCTCTGTTGCTATTGGAGATGCTGTGGCAGCAATCAAAACACCGGTCTTGGAAGTGCATATTTCCAATGTACATGCGCGTGAGGAGTTTCGTAGACATTCCTATATAAGTCCGCATGCTGTGGGAGTTATTGCCGGAATGGGGCTACAAGGCTACTCGCAGGCAATTGACTGGTTTATCAAACAGGCTCGTTCTTAATTACTTTTTTTATTTGTTTGCTGCTTGCTGAATCTTATTCAGCTTGCCAACATATAAACTACGGCCATGTGTGCCAATTACAATTTCATTCTCTCGTTGTTGAATGGCAATGTCATGTACAGGCACGGATTGTGGTAGTCCATTATGCCAGGCTTTGTATGTGTTGCCACCGTCCTTACTTACATAAACGCCTCCATCTGTGCCCACATAGAGTATAGCCGGGTTAACGGGATCTTCTCGTATTACATTAACCGGTTCAAGTGGCAGGTTGCCACTGATCTCTTTCCAGATATTTCCGCCGTCCTCGCTTACATACACATAAGGATTAAAATGATCATGACGGTATCCATTTAATGTAACATAGACTCTATTCTCTGCATGTTGAGAAGCTACCACTCGGCTTACCCAAAGATTTTTTGTATTCAGTCCGGTTGTTGTTGTAGTAACGCCTTTCTTTTTAGAAATGACCGTAGCTTGTTGGTGTATGGCATTCCAGGTATAGCCACCATCAGCAGAACGATAGATGCGACCATCATCACTACCGGTGTAGAGTAAGCCAAATCGAATGGGAGATTCATCTATAGTGGTCAGTGTGCCATATGGAACATTCCCTTTGATTCCTCCTCCGGTAAGATCGCCACTCATTACCAATAATGAATCTCCTTTGTTCATGGAGCGATACAAGCGATTGCTTCCGTAATAAAGAATATCAGGTTGGTGTTTGCTTAGCAGAATAGGCGTTTGCCAATTAAAGCGCAGTGGCTTTTCTCCAAGTTGATGTTGTGGACGAATCATTTTTCCTCCACCTCTTTTATCCTTATTGTAGCGTGCATAAAATCCAAACTGAGAACCCGAGTAAACGGTGGTATTATCCCGCTTATCAACCTGCGCCTGCATACCATCACCTCCATTGATCATTCGATAGGCGTATTGTCCATCATCGGTCCATCCAATACTTTCCTGGTGTGTGGAAGCGCCCCACCAACTTCCATTGTCCTGTAATCCTCCATATACATTATACGGTCTGGCATCATCTGTTGTTACATAGTAGTATTGGCCTACAGATGGGCTATTGGCTTTGAACCAGTTCTTTCCATCGTCGTAAGTAAGGTTGATGCCTCCGTCATTTCCGTTGATCAGATGAGAGTCTTTTTTGGGGTTCACCCATAAGGCATGATGATCTGCGTGCACATTTTCTTTGTCTATAGTGGTGAATGACTTCCCTCCATTGGTGGATACCTGTGCGGTAAATCCAAGAATAAAAACTTTATCAGGATTGGTATGTGAGGTGTAGATCTTGGCAAAGTAATATCCATAGGTGTTGAAAATACTGATAGGTTTTTCATTGGCTTTTGTCCAATGAGCACCGCCATCCTGACTCACATATACCTCACAACCTACAATTCCGGTATTTTGAAAACCATCATCGCTATCTAACCAATCCCATAGGGCAGTGGGTGCTAACTTACCTTCCAGTACTGATTTTTTAAGGCTGCTTGCACTATGTTGGCGGGGAAAACGATTTTTACGCAAAAAACTATCTAACCGATCATTACTCAGGTTGGCAAAATCTGCAGCACCCATCGATTTGAAAAGTTCTTTGGTATATACACTGTCTATGGTTTCATTTTTCCTAGGCAACGCAGTATTGTTGTCTACTACTGCGTATACTAAATTGGCATTACCCGGGAATACCGTGAGTCCTATTCGCCCAATTTTATTTCCTTCCATAAAACCAGCGTCTGCCCCTGAAATGTTGATCCAGGTATTTCCACCGTCAACACTTTTATAAATGCCGCTGGCAGCACCACTCTCCTCAAATTTCCAGGCCTCTCGGCTGCGTTGCCACATGGCTGCATAAAGCGTGGATGGATCTGCTGGGTGCATGGCCAGATCCACGCATCCTGTTTGATTATTTACAAATAAGGTGCGTTGCCAGCTGGCCCCTCCGTCTGTGGTTTTATAAACACCTCTTTCCTCATTGGAAGAATAGAGATGACCCAGCACGGCAACCCATGCCGTATTGGGATCAGTGGGATGTAACTTGATATCTCCAATATGATGTGATTCGGCAAGTCCTAGATGTTGCCAGTTTTTCCCATTGTCTTTTGAGAGGTAAACACCTGTACCTGCATAGGACGAACGGCTGCTATTTACTTCGCCCGTCCCTGCCCAGATCATTCTTGGATCAGACTTCCAGTTTACAGCAATATCTCCCAGAAATAAAACATCCAGGTTGTCCATGATAGGAGTAAAACTCTGTCCATTATTGTTGGTATGCCAAAGACCTCCGGTAGCATAGGCCACATAAAATTCAGTGGGATCTTCAGGATTTGCTTCAATATCTACTACGCGCCCACTCATAATGCTAGGTCCAATATTTCGGAACGCATTGCTGTTGAGCAAACTGTCATTGCGTAATTCCTTCCGCTGTGCCATAGAGGCCAGTCGAAGGCTGGCTGGCGTTGGTGTAACCAGTATTTGTGCAAAAACTGGTTCAGCTAACAAATTGCAGACTATTGCAACCAGAACGGCCGTCCAATTTTTTTTAATAAGTATACGGATCATGAGAATAATTTTTTGGTAGTAAATTGAGGTATGCTCAAACTTACTAAAATACTGACATTATCCTCCCTGCTATTACAGGGATGGTTGCCTGCACATGCTCAGTGGAAGTCTTTTCAATTATCTCGCAGAGGCGATACGCTTAACCGAGTGGATCAGCTGGATCGGAAGCAAGGGCCTTGGGTAGAATCAGTGCCTGAGCAAAGGGGAGAACGCGGTTATGAGGAAGAAGGGTATTATGAAAATGACCAACGAGAAAGAATCTGGAAGCGATTTTCGTTGGAGGGCGTAAAAATTGCCGAAGAAAATTACAGATGGGGAAAGTTGCATGGGAATCAACGTTACTACTCCTATAACGGAGGGCTAATTCGGGAAGAACAATGGAGGGCAATGGATCCTACTATTGCCTTTGATACAGTGGGTGTATATGATTTAAAAGATCCTGATAAACGAGTGGGTGAGGTAATTGTAAAAAATGAAGGATTGTCATTCCGGCATGGAAAGATGGTGCATTACGATCCTCGAAGCGGACGGGTGTTGTTAATTGAAAATTATGTGATGAATAAATTGCAGGAGGATGCAGCACCAATGGCTACACCTGATAGCATTCCCCGGGCATTACCCAAAGTGATTCAGGACTTTGAGAAAAAGAAAAAAAAGAATTAGCAGACTGGCTGTCGGACAGGCCTACTTAAAATCCTTTTTTTGCTTCTTGTGCACGCTGCATGGGATTTCCACTTTGACCACCTGCACCTCGACGTGGGCCCTGCCCTTGCTTGAACAAAGTGAATCGGGAGGGGGCTTCAAAATTATTCCAGCCATTATTTTTCTCATCAATATCAGCGGTTTCACGAAGCGGATCCAGTTTTATAGAAGCTACTTCTTTGTCTTTTATAAATGCTTTGGTCACTTTCTTTTCATTCAACCGCCAAATTTGAGCCGGAATTTTTTCTACCTCTTTTGATCCGTCTTTATAAGTCCACTCAATGATGATGGGCATAACCATTCCCCCTTTGTTTGAAAAGGTGAGCTCGTATTGATGCAGATTACTGAATGCTGCTTTTTCCTGATCAGTTATTTTTTCAGGAGCACTTCCTTTATAGTTGACTTCAATTTGCGTTGTGTCGTAAGGTTCCAATCCGCGCGCATAACGCCAGTAAAAATCACGCAGGGTAGTATCCGCATCCGTTGCATAGGTGATTGACTTGTCCTCTCTATTGCGAATTTTAGAGATGTCTTCAAAAGAATTAACCAGCGGACGATCCAAGTGTCGTTTAATTGAGCTGGCTTTGCCAGTAGCTGGTGTTGCGGTAGTATCAACAGTGGCATACTTTACGGTATCCAAGGAGATGTCACACACTTCTGTACTGTAAAACCATCCTCTCCAAAACCAATCCAGGTCCTCGCCACTGGCATCTTCCAAGGTGCGGAACAGGTCTGCTGGTTCTGGATGTTTAAAGGCCCATCTTCTGCAATATTCTTTAAATGAATAGTCGAATAATTCGCGGCCCATCACCGTTTCGCGCAGAATATTCAAGCCTGTTGCAGGTTTTGAATAAGCGTTTGGTCCAAATTGAACAATGTTATGACTATTGCTCATGATGGGCTCCAATTGATCCTTGGGCAATTTCATGTAGTCTGTGATGTAAGCAGCAGGTCCTCTGCGACTGGGAAATTTATTGTCCCATAATTCTTCAGTCAAATATTCAACAAAAGTATTTAGTCCTTCATCCATCCAGCTCCATTGTCTTTCATCGCTGTTAATGATCATGGGAAAAAAGTTATGCCCTACTTCATGAATGATTACCCCGATCATTCCATTTTTAGTACTCTCACTGTAGGTGCCGTCTTTTTCTGTTCGTCCATAATTAAAACAAATCATTGGGTATTCCATTCCGCTGGCAGCTTCAATACTTTGCGCAACAGGATAGGGGTAGGGTATGGTAAACTTGGAATATGTTTTAATAGTGTGCGCAACTACTTTAGTAGAGTAAGGTCGGTATAGTCCGTAGGATTCTTTTGGATATCCACTCATGCACATGACTTTTTTACCTTCAACCATTGCTGGCATGGCATCCCAAATAAATTTGCGTGAGGAGGTCCATGCAAAATCACGAACATTATCGGCTTTGTACACCCAAGTTTTCTTTTGTGTTGACTTTTGCTTTTCTGCTGCTTTTGCTTCATCCAGGGTAACCACTTCAATGGGTTCTTTTGTGGTTTGCGCTTTATTCCAGCGACTAAATTGCGCAGGGCTTAATACACTGGAGTAATTCTGACATTCACCGGTAGAAAGCACCACATGATCTGCTGGAACAGTGAGTTGAACTTTGAAGTTGCCAAAGGTCAAGGCAAACTCTCCGCGTCCTGTGAATTGCTGGTTTTGCCAGCCCTTGAAATCACTATACACGCACAAGCGTGGATACCATTGCGACATGGTGAACAAATGATTTCCATCTTCTGGAAAATATTCATATCCGCCGCGGCCACCCACCGTCATTCGGTCTGTGATCTGATAGTTCCAATCCAGTTTAAAAATAAACCGTTGACCAGATTTCAATGTGGCGGGAAGCTCCACTCGCATCATTGTTTTGTTGATGGTATAGCGTAGTGGTTTGCCTAATGCATCAGTAAGTTTTGTGATCTGAAAGCCTAATCCATTATCACCTTTTTCTTCCGCATCCTTTTGTAATTGCTGAACACTTAATTGACGACTAAGGGACGAACCATTTTGATAATTGGCGTTATTAACTGAACTGTGCTCGTTCTCGTCCAGCTGTAGCCAGATATAGGAGAGGGCATCAGGCGAATTATTGAAGTAAGTAATGGTTTCACTTCCTTTTAGCTTCAGGTTTTTTTCGTCCAGTTCGCACACGATATCATAGTCGCAACGTTGTTGCCAATACCTGGGCCCAGGGGCACCGCTGGCCGTACGATATTCGTTTGGCGTTGGAAAAGTTGTTCCCAATTGCTCAAACTTGTTACCGTGATTGCTCCCCGGATTGTTTTGAATGTTCTGTGCTTGTAACGCAAGGTTTCCAACAAGCAGCACAGTAATAAATAATTGATATTTCATGTTTGATATTTTAAAAAGAGAAAGGGAATCGGTTATAGCAAATGCTTGCCGCAATGCCTAAGGAAAGTGAAGAAACAAAAAAGGAGTAGATTGACAAAGAAGCCTTCATTACTGCTCCGATCAAAAAAGTTAGTCCTAACAACACAGAAACAATAATCAGTTGCCCCACTTCAAGCCCGCAGTTGAATCCCAGCAAACCCCACCCCAGTTGTTGATCTGTAGCCAGCATCATTCGAATAGTGTTTGCAAAGCCTAATCCATGGATCAGTCCAAAAAATAGTGCTAGAACGTAGCTTTGATAGTGTTGAATTGAAGTGTTTGCTTTTACTAATAAATTCTTTCCGGCCGCAAGCACTATGGTCAAGGGAATTAAGAATTCTACCCATTTACTATCAACACGGACCCAGTCTCCCACACTCAATAAAAGTGTTAGGGAATGTCCCACTGTAAAGGCAGTTACCAATAGTAGTGTATTTTTCCAATCCTTCCAGCCATACCCAGCCAATAATGCCAATAAAAATAACTGATGGTCCAATGCATCCAGGCTGATGATATGCTCCCAGCCAAATGGAAAATAAAATTGAAATGCCTCCATACTTTAATTAAGAATTGTCCCTGTTTTGAACAAGCTATGAAAATAATTCAGAATTTTGTGATTGTAAAATATTTTATGCAAACGGCACTTACCTTGTTTGGTTGGTTTTTATGGAGATTGTTCCCCATGGTTGATGCTCCAGCTGTCCACCCCTTTCATGTTGGAGTAATAGAGGTTAATCATAACATAACGGAGGCCACGCTGGAAGTTCAATGTAAACTTTTCACTGATGATTTTGAGGATGCTTTGTCAAAAGTTTACAAACGAAAAGCGGACTTGATTGCGCCTTCCCTGCATGCATCCATGGATACTTTGGTTAACCAATATCTAAAAACACATTTAAGTATACAGGTTAATGGAAAATTGATGTCAGTCAATTATCTGGGATTTGAGCAGGAAAGAGAAGCCGTTTATGTTTATTTAGAAATTGAAAAAGCACCCACTCTTATTGAAAGGGCAACAGTTAACACCAATTTACTGTTTGATCTTTACGATGATCAGGTTAATTTGATCCATTTTTCATCTCGAAACACGCGTAAAAGTGTAAAATTGGATTATCCGTCCAGTGTAGCACAAATGGAATTTTAACAGTTATTCCATATTACTTCGAATAGCATCGCTGATTTCCACCAATACCTTGTCGATCCGGTGTCCATCCATGTCTACAATTTCAATGGAGAATCCTTTCCATTGAAATTTTTCACCTGTTTTTGGAATTCGCTCCAGCTGGTGCAAAATAAAACCGGCCATGGTGTCAAAATCCTGTTCCCCTTCATTCATCCATTCTGTTTTTTCAAAATGAGACAAGAAATTATAAAAGGGTATCTGGGCATCAATCAAAAAGCTGCCATTCTCGCGTTCCAAGATTTCGTAATCAAGCCCTTCTTCCTGTGGAATCTCTCCTACAATGGCTTCTAGAATATCATTTAGGGTGAGCATGCCCTGAATGCTTCCATATTCGTCTACAATAAATGCCGAATGCACTTTTGACAATTTAAATCGTTCCAGCACCTGGTAGGCAGAAATATTTTCAGGGATAAACAGGGCTGGTTGCATGACTTGTTCCAGTTGTAGGTGATCCGGGCTTACATAAAGATCTTTAATAGAAACCACTCCTTTGATCGTGTCAATGTTGTCTTTGCAAATGGGATAAGCGGAGTGGGGAGCCTCCATGATCTTTCCTTTGATTTGCTCTTCTGTATCCTTCTCGCTGAACCAAATAATATCGCTTCTGTGTGTCATCAGCGATGTAATGTTGCGATCACTAAGATGAAAAACTCTCTCAATGATTTCCTGTTCTTCTTCCTCAATGTTGCCGGCTTCCATTCCCTCTGTAATCAATGTTTTGATCTCCTCTTCAGTAATGGCATCGTTGTTGCTTTTCCGAATTTTAAAAATCTTAAAGAACAAGGAACTGCTGTTATTAAGCAGCCATACCAGCGGATAAGTGAACTGTGCAAATAAACGCATGGGCCCGGCTACGGCTATGGCTAATTTTTCTGATCTGATCAGTCCGATTCGTTTGGGGATAAGCTCGCCAAATATGATGGAAACAAAGGTTACGGCTATTACAATGATCAGGGTAGCTAAAGTGTCTGCCAACTTAGGCTCGACTCCTTGCTTGATCAGATGGGGTAAAAGTTGCTCGCTAAATTTTTCTCCTGAATAAACTCCCGTAAGTATAGAAACCAGGGTGATTCCGATTTGTACAGCAGACAAGAAAAGTTCAGGATGATTTGAAAGTGTTAGCGCTTGCTGTGCACGTTTATTCCCTTTTTCTGCTAAGTGCTCCAGTCTTCCTTTCCTGGCAGAGACCAAGGCGATCTCAGACATGGAAAACAAGGCATTCAAAAAAATAAGAACACCGAGAATAAAGAAATCCATATGTATTAAATCAGGTTTGCACTATCGAAGATACCGAATCGTGGCTGTTTGCTGTATAGGCTAGCCATGAACGCAGCTATTGCAATACCCATAATCGATCCGGCTAACACATCGCCAGGGTAGTGTACTCCTACATAGATCTGGGCGTACCCAACCAAAAATGCCCAAAGAAATAAGAAATAACTTGTTCTGCCGAGCCATTTGCCAAGGGTTAAAAACATAAAAGTGGCTATTGCAAAGTGATTAGCTGCATGGTTGGAAATAAAACTAAATCCCGTTCCACACGCGGGTATACGCAATAGCACTTCTCCTGCTAAGGATGGGTCATTACAGGGCCGAAGCCGCTGTATGGTTTGTTTGATTAGTTGATTGCCTATAAGGTCCACTAACCCTACAGTGGTGATCAGGAAAAGAACCCACCATCCTGCTTTTTGCCGAAATCTATAAACGAGTACTACTAACAATAATAAGTATGCGGGAATCCAAAAGGTGGGGGTTCGCCAGGAGGGAAGTAGCCAATCAAAGAAGGCGTTTGCACCTGTGGAATTAATTTGCTTGAATAACCAGCGATCTAGTTGTTCTATTTTTTCCAAGTGGTTGTAATTTCTTCAACAAAAGTAAGGGGCTAATTGTATCAGTTATATTGTTTCTTTGCAGAATGCTTAGGTCACTGATTCGATTGCCAAAGACCTTGTTATGGGTAATAAATCTGTTTTTTTTACTCTTAGCACTATTCACTTCTTACCGTTTATCTATTTTTTTTACATTCAAGCCTGCTGACATTTCTGGAAGTCAGATGGCCTCGGCCTTTGCGTTGGGGCTACGCTATGACTTACGATGGATTGCTATTGTTTTGTTTCCCATTGTTAGTTGTAGCATTTTTCCCAGGCTATCGCCTTTTTATTCTGTTGCCACAAAAAAATTTTGGACCTGGTACTTGGCTATTCTCACTTTTGTGATCTTCTTTTTTTTCGCAGCAGGTTTTGGTAGTTTTTCCTATAACCAAACTCCACTTGATGCAGGTGCCATGAATTTTGCAGAGGATTTTACCATTTCAGCAAAAATGATCTGGCAAACCTATCCACTACTTTGGATGGTAGGCGGTTTGTTGGTAGCGGTATTGAGTTTTAGATGGATGTACCACAAAAGCCATTGGCAAGTGATCAATCAAACGGATGGCATGGGAATACCGCACAGACAAGGGTTTTTTATTGGTGGATTGTTCGTTCTCATTCTGATGATACATGGGTCACTTGGCCCTCGACCATTAAAAAGAGAGGACAGCTTTCGGTTTCAACAAAGTTTTTTAAGTTATTTATCCATAAACCCGCTTCAAAATTTTGTGGGAACGCTTAGCCTTCGACAGCCCAGCTACAACGAGGATCGTGCAAGGGCATTGTATCCAGTTTTGGCAAACTGGTTGGGCTGGAAGCAAACGGGTCAAACTGCCTATAGTAGAGCAATTGGTCCCAGAAGCACAGCCACTGAAAGTAAGCCCAATATTGTATTGATTCAATGTGAGTCCTTTAGCATGTACAAAAGCAGCTTAAGTGGCAACCCTTTGAACACCACCCCGTTTGTTGATTCACTTTCTAAGCGAGGAGTTTTTTTTAATCGTTGTTTTGCCCCGACCTTTTCCACGGCAAGGGCTTTATTTGCCATTTTGACTGGTATCCCAGATGCGCAACTATATAAGTTTTCGAGTCAAAATCCGCAGGCCTTGGATCAATATACCTTGATCAATGGTTTGGAAGAATATCAGAAGCACTACTTCCTGGGGGGAAACGCAGAATTTAACAATTTTGAGGGCATACTGCAAAATATAAAAGGATTAATCATGCACACAGGTCAACGTCCTGCTATTCTGCCTATCAACGTATGGGGCATCAGTGATAAAGATCTGTTGTTAGAGGCGCATCAAGTTTTTGAAAAAAACACGGCTCCTTTTTTTGCTTACATCCAAACATCCGGAAATCATCGTCCTTATCAACGATCCATTCCTCTTGCAGACAGTGGTTTTGTTCGGGACACCTTGCTTGAAGAAAAGTTGAACCAATATGGATTTGAATCGGTGGATGAGTATAATGCTTTTCGATACACGGATTATTGTATTAGAACTTTTTTTCAAAAAGCTGCACAGGCTAATTATTTTTCTAATACCATTTTTGTGCTAATTGGAGATCATGGTGTTGCCGGCAATGCGCGTGCTATATATCCTAGTAGTTGGACCACACAGCGTTTGACGGATCAACACGTTCCACTTTTATTTTATGCACCAGGTTTACTAGCGCCACAGCAAAGAGGGGAGGTGGTTTCGCAAATTGATGTACTACCCACCATTGCGGGATTATTACATAGGCCTTATGAAAATAGAACCCTTGGCCGAGATTTGCTGGACCCTTCTAAAACAAATCATTTTGCTTTTATAACAAACGTCTCTGACCGAATTGGAGTAATTACTAATGATTATTATTTTTCCAGACAGTTAAATACCGGAGAGGAGTTATTGGTGCCATTGGAAGACAGTAGCTCAAAGAGGTCAAGCCGAGAGTTAAAAAAAGCGCAGCGATCGCTATCCGAATTAACGGACGCAATTTTTGAGTCTTCTCGGTATTTAATCATGAACAATCGCAAGAACTAATTTTCACGCTGGGCATGAAAGATTAACCGCGGTGAATGCTCCTTTACAAAGGGGTTCAGTTGATAGTCTCCCCAAATATTCCTAATGGTAAGTTGTTGTTGGCTGAGCAAGGCAGACAATTTTTCTTTTGAAAAGCGAGCCACTTTTTCAGTATGTGAAAATCTTATCTCCTTCTTTGTGTCATATACGGCAATTTCCTTATAAAGAGATGCTTCGTCGAACCAGCGTTTAATAGTAAACTGTACCTGTTGAATTGTTTTTGTTTCCTCTTTTACCAGTTGTTGAATGGCTGTTTGGTCATTTACGTAATCTAAGATCAGTATTCCGTTTTTCCGAAGTGGTGTTGCCATCATTCGCAATGCATTTTTATGCTCCTGCATAGTATTGAAATAACCAAAGCTGGTAAAAAAATTAAACACATAGTCCATATTCCTCGATGCGTAAAGCTGCCGCATGTCATGAATTTCAAAATGAAGTTGCCGATTGGCAAATTGATTGGCAAATCGAATATTTTCTGGAGCAACATCTATTCCAGTTACCTCAAAACCCTGCGCTGCTAATTGACGACTATGTCTGCCCCTGCCACAACCCACATCGAGCATTTTTGCGCCAAGGGGTGGGGCTAAAAATTGTAATAATGCTGTGATAAAAGCAGCAGCTTCCGAATCGTCTCTATTGGCGTACAACGCATGATAATAAGGAGAGTTGAACCAATCTTTAAACCAGGTTTTTTCTTCCATGGCGCAAAGGTAAAGCGTAGCCTTTCATTTGCTTTCCAAACTGTATTTTTGCAGCGCAAAACCTGCCTATGTCTTTACTAAAAAGTATTTCTGGTATTAGAGGTACCATTGGGGGCACTACCGGGGAGAATCTTACTCCGCTGGATATAGTAAAATTCACTGCAGCATTTGCTACCATCATAACAGAAGGAAAAGCAACCCCACGTATTGTGGTAGGGCGTGATGGCAGAATTAGTGGGCCGATGGTTCAGCAGTTGGTGTTGCAAACCTTAGTGGGGTTAGGAGTGGACGTAATTGACTTAGGGCTTAGCACAACTCCCACTGTAGAAATAGCAGTACCGGCAGAAAAGGCAGCTGGAGGAATTATCATAACGGCTAGTCATAATCCTAAGGAATGGAATGCGTTGAAATTGCTAAACTCCGCAGGTGAATTTATTGATGCAGAAACGGGAAAAAGAGTGCTACAGCTAGCAGCAGTACAACATTTTCAATTTGCTCCGGTAGATAAGTTGGGTTCCATAGTGACTAAGGATTACTTAGCGTTTCATTTGGATGCCATTATCAATTATCCATTAGTTGACCGCACTGTAATAGCTTCCCGACAATTAAAAATTGTGGTCGATGCCATTAATTCAACTGGTGCTACCTATGTTCCTGCCTTACTTAACAAATTGGGTGTACAGGATATAGTGGTTATCAATGATAAAATCAACGGACAGTTTGCGCATAATCCCGAGCCCTTGCCAGAACACTTAAGTGATCTTTGTGAAGAAGTAGTGCGTCAACGAGCGGATCTTGGAATTGCTGTTGATCCGGATGTGGACCGCTTATGTTTTGTCAATGAGGATGGCACTTTGTTTGGCGAAGAGTATACTTTGGTAGCTGTTGCTGATTATGTACTTTCTAAAAGAATGGGAAATACCGTGAGCAATATGAGCAGTACCAAATCCCTGCGCGAAATAACTGTTTCAAGAGGCGGACTTTATACACCTGCTGCAGTGGGAGAGGTTAACGTGGTCTCAAAAATGAAAGAGACAAATGCGGTGATAGGTGGAGAAGGTAACGGAGGTATAATTGTTCCTGATTTTCATTATGGGCGGGACGCTTTAATTGGAATAGGACTTTTTCTAACTCATTTTGCAAATCAGGATAAGGCCATGAGTGTGTTTAGAAAAAATTATCCCAATTATTTTATTTCAAAAAACAAAATAAAATTGCCAGCAGATGCAAACTTGGCCGAACTATTGGAGAAGCTTGCATTGAAGTATAGTAAACAGCCCATCAATCGAGAGGACGGACTTCGGATAGAGTTTGATCAGGATTGGGTGCATTTAAGGGCTTCCAATACCGAGCCCATAGTGCGTATTTACGCAGAAAGCGATTTGGAGGCAAAGGCTAATAATATCGCAGAACAACTCCTGCGAGATATTCGAGAAAATTCAACTATTTCATGACACGTATCTATTTTGATAATGCGGCTACTACACCGGTGGATCCACAGGTGGTCGAGTCCATGATACCTTTTTTGCAAACGCATTTTGGCAACCCTTCATCTATTTATTCCTATGGCAGAGAAGCCAGGTTAGCTATTGAAAATGCCAGAAAATCAGTTGCTCATTTACTAGGGACAAAACCAGGAGAAATCATTTTTACCAGTTGTGGAACAGAAAGTGACAACATGGCCATTTGGTCTGCCATTGAAGATTTAGGGTGCAGACATATCATTACTTCTCCCTTAGAACATCATGCCGTTTTGCACAGTGTACAGGCATTGGCAAAACAACGTCAAATCTCTGTTGAGTTTTTACGCATTTTACCAAATGGGCACATTGACTTAGCCGACCTAGAAAGAGCATTGGGGTCTGCCACAGAGCGCTGTTTGGTTACTCTTATGCATGCGAATAACGAAATAGGTAATTTACTTGATATCGAAACTGTTGGCACCTTATGTGAAAAGTATAACGCAATTTTTCATTCCGATACAGTGCAAATGGTAGGGCATTATCCAATAGATCTCTCAAAAACAAAAGTTCATTTTGCTACGGGTGCTGCACATAAATTCCATGGTCCCAAGGGAATTGGCATACTCTATATTGACCATAATGTAAGTGTAAGTCCTTTTATTCATGGTGGTGGGCAAGAAAGAAATATGCGGGCAGGTACCGAGAATGTTGCTGGAATTGTGGGGTTTTCAAAAGCCTTAGAACTGGCTACTTCTACTCTTTCACAGGACCAAGTATATATTCAGTCTTTAAAAGAGTATTTAGCCGCTCAGCTCCAACTACAAATCCCCGGCGTACAATTCAATGGAGACTGGAATGGAGCTAGTCTATATACCCTATTAAACGTTTCCTTCCCCCGGACGCCACAATCAGAGATGTTGCTAATGGGATTAGACATGCAAGGAATCTGCGTTTCGGCAGGGAGTGCCTGTAGTAGCGGGGCAAATCAAGGAAGTCATGTAATCAATGCACTGCCAAATGGCAACGAGGGTGTTCCTATTCGCTTTTCTTTTTCAAAATTCAATACTAAAGAGGAAGTGGACCAGTTGTTGGTTAAGTTAAAGCAACTCTTGTAGCATTTTTTATAAGCTGCACCAGGGATTTCTGCGAGTGGGCTGCATGTATTTTGAAGATTTCGCCGGAATACCAGCATCAGGCAAACAATAACCGGAGAGCAAAGAGTCATTTTACAATACTCAATCATACCCTCTGAAAGGAATTTCTTAAATTTGCAGCGCAAAATCACAAAAAACTATTGTATGGTATTTGACCTGGATTTGATCAAGAAACTATACGCTGCTATGCCAGCTCGCGTTGATGCTGCCCGTAAGTCATTGGGTAGGCCCTTGACACTTGCCGAAAAAATATTATACGCCCATTTATGGGAAGGGGTAGCCCCTGTTGATTTCAAGCGAGGAAAGGATTATGTGGATTTTGCTCCCGATCGCGTGGCCATGCAAGATGCTACGGCACAAATGGCATTGTTGCAGTTTGACACTACCGGCCGAAATAAAGTTGCTGTTCCATCTACTGTTCATTGCGACCATCTGATTGTGGCTAAAAACGAAGGAAAGGCTGATCTATCAAAAGCGGTAGTTGAAAACGAAGAGGTCTATAATTTTCTATCCTCTATCTCAAATAAGTATGGTATTGGTTTTTGGAAGCCCGGGGCTGGCATCATTCACCAGGTGGTCTTAGAGAATTATGCATTTCCTGGTGGTATGATGATTGGCACCGATTCTCACACGGTTAACGCAGGAGGATTGGGAATGGTGGCAATTGGCGTAGGGGGTGCAGATGCCTGTGATGTAATGGCTGGACTAAGCTGGGAGTTGCTTATGCCAAAACTAATTGGAGTTAAGCTGACCGGAAAATTAAATGGATGGACTTCTCCCAAGGATGTGATCTTGAAAGTAGCGGGTATATTGACTGTTAAAGGAGGAACTAATGCCATAGTTGAATATTTTGGTGAAGGCGCCACCAGTATGAGCTGCACCGGAAAGGGAACGATTTGCAATATGGGTGCTGAAATTGGCGCCACTACTTCCACATTTGGATACGATGAAAGTATGCGTCGTTATCTGGAAGCTACAGGAAGAAAAGACCTTGCAGATGCTGCCGATCAAATCAAGGATTACTTAACAGGCGACCCAGCTGTGTATGCTCAACCGGAAAAATATTTTGATAAGGTAATTGAGATCAATTTGAGCGAACTGGAACCTCATATAAATGGTCCATTTACGCCGGACTTGGCAACGCCTATTTCAAAAATGAAAGAGGCCGCTGCTCAAAATAATTGGCCTACCAAAGTAGAAGTAGGTTTAATAGGAAGCTGCACCAATTCCTCCTACGAGGATATTAGCCGTGCAGTAAGCCTGGCCAAACAGGTTGCTCAGAAAGGATTGAAGACAAAGGCGGAATTTACTATCACGCCAGGAAGTGAACAGGTTAGATACACTATAGAACGAGACGGATTTTTAGAAACATTTTCTCAGATAGGAGCACGTGTTTTTGCTAATGCCTGTGGTCCTTGTATTGGTATGTGGGAACGCATGGGTGCAGAAAAGCAAGAACGCAATACCATTGTGCACTCTTTCAATCGCAACTTTGCAAAACGTGCAGACGGTAATCCCAACACATTGGCCTTTGTAGCAAGCCCTGAGTTAGTTACGGCTTTAGCCATTGCCGGTGATCTTACTTTCAACCCAATTACTGATACCTTATTCAATGAAAAAGGCGAAGCGGTAAAACTTGACCCTCCCAATGGAGATGAGTTACCACAAAAAGGATTTGCCGTGGAGGATGCCGGTTATCAGGCACCTGCTGAGGACGGAAGCCAGGTGCAGGTGGTGGTTAAGGCAGACAGCAAGAGACTACAACTATTATACCCCTTTGCCGAATGGGAAGGTGCTGATTTGCAAGGATTGAAATTGTTGATTAAAGCCAAAGGAAAATGTACCACCGATCATATTTCAATGGCAGGGCCATGGTTGAAATTTCGTGGACACTTAGATAACATTAGTAACAATATGTTGATTGGCGCCGTTAATTTTTTCAATGATAAAACGGATCATGTAAAAAATCAATTAACAGGTGCTTATGGTCCAGTGCCCGCAACTCAGCGAGACTACAAGGCTGCTGGAGTGGGCTCAATAGTAGTTGGGGACGAAAACTATGGAGAGGGTTCTTCACGCGAACATGCTGCCATGGAACCTCGTCATTTAGGAGTAAGGGTAGTGCTGGTTAAATCATTTGCCCGGATACACGAAACCAATTTGAAAAAGCAGGGCATGTTGGCGCTCACTTTTGACAATAAGGAAGATTACAACAAGATACAGGAAGACGATGTATTCAATACCATTGGCCTTACCACATTTGTTCCTGGTAAGTCAATAGAAATTCTTGTGAAGCATAGCGATGGGACTACTGACACGATTCAAGCCAACCACTCCTATAATGCACAGCAAATTGAATGGTTTAAGGCGGGCGGCGCTTTGAATGTGATCAGAAGGCAATTTGCCAACTAATTAATTTCCCCAACGGTAGGTGCGTATATCAAAACCTGCCAAGTCAAGCACTCTATCAGAAACGGTGGCTGCCAGTTCCTCAATGGTGGTTGGCTTGCTATAAAAAGAGGGTGTGGCGGGACAAATAATTCCGCCAGCCAGTGTTAAGGTTTCCATATTCCGAATATGAATGAGATTGTAGGGGGTTTCGCGAACTACACAAATCAACTTTCTTCTTTCCTTTAAGATTACATCAGCTGCACGAGTGATTAAATCGCTTGAAACACCCGAAGCTATTCTTCCAAGGGTTCCCATAGAGCAGGGGATAATGATCTGCGTGTCATATTGGCCAGACCCCGATGCAAACGGGGCGGAAAAATCAGTAGTGGAATAATACTTAACGGGATATTTTTCCCAGCTGTTATTATTTAATTCTGTTGCCCAAACTTCCTTTGCATTTGTAGTGATCACCACAGCAAGTGCTGTCCACTGGTCTTTGATGGATAATAACTTATCCAGCAAACTGGCTGCGTAAATTGAGCCACTGGCGCCTGTGATACAAACTACTATCTTTCTCATACTTCTATTTAGGCAATCAGATCATTAAAACGCTATTATCCTAAAAAAGATTAACTGAGTTTTCATTGAGAAATAGCATTACTTCTTTTTTGTGTTTTCATTTCCAAGATTCTTCAAAATCCAGTTTGTTTTCATGCTCCAAAGGTGGAAACTTGTATTATCGGCCGATCCACCAATTCCGTGATTTTTATTAGGGTAATAAAAACTATCAAATTGAACATTTGCTTTTACCAAGGCAGACACCATTTGTGTGGCATTTTGAAAATGAACATTGTCATCTGCGGTTCCGTGTATCAAAAGGTATTTGCCTTTGATTTTTTCTGCATGGTTTAATGGAGAGTTATCATCATAACCCTTTGGATTTTCTTGTGGGGTACGCATATAGCGTTCAGTATAAATATTATCATAAAAGCGCCAGCTGGTTACAGGTGCCACAGCAACGGCTGCAGCAAACACATCAGCGCCCTTTGTGATGGCCAGTGAACTCATAAATCCACCATAGCTCCAACCCCAGTGGCCAATTTTATCTTTGTCTACATAAGGCAATTTGCTCAATTCACGAGCTGCATCTATTTGGTCTTCAATTTCAAGTTTCCCCAATTGTAGGTAGGTTTTTTTCTTAAACTCTTCTCCTCTAAAACCCGTGCCTGTGTTGTCCACACTTACAATAATAAATCCTTTCTGAGCAAGTAGCTGATGCCAGAAACTAACCGCGCCAAATCGATTAGCTACTTGTTGAGAACCGGGTCCTCCATAGTTGCAAAATAGAACAGGATGTTTTTTTGAAGAATCAAATGCTGCCGGCTTTAATAGCCAGCCATTCAACGTATCGCCTTTACTATTGGGGATGCGGATAAACTCCGCATTGGAAAAACCATATTCAGTCATTTTTTCTTTCAACTTATTGTTTGTGCCCAATTGCAACAATAACCGAGTGCTAATCCCCCTTTTTTTATCTACAACTAATTGATGCCTGCTTACCTGTTGAGGGGTGTTAATAGTAGAGTAGTAGAGAAAAAACTCAGTGAAGTTGTTGTTGAACACAGCTCGATTCCATCCGGGAGTAGCGGTTAATGCAACAGTACTCTTTCCTGAGAAATCCGTTACCATAATATTCCTATCCATTGGACTGGGGGCCGCAACTGTATAAAAAATGCGCTTGGAAATTTCATCTACCCCATTGATCTCTGTAATTTCTTTTGTGCCCTGAGTGAGTTGTGACTTTACGGATCCGTCCAAACTATAGAGGTATAAGTGGCGGTACCCGCTCATCTCACTGGTAAATAAAAAATGTTTTCCATCATTCAAAAACCACCAATCATCATTGATCTCAACAAAGTATTTGTTTTTCTCTTCATAGATCAACTTACTTTTTCCGGTTGTGGCATCAGTGGCTAAGAGCTTCAAATGATTTTGATGCCTATTCATCCAGAAAACTATCAAAGTATTATTATCCTGCGTCCATTTAATTCTCGGAATGTACACATCGCCCGCTTCGGTCTCTGCTTTGATTTTAGTTCCGGTCCTAGCATCGTACACATAAATTTCTACAGTGGAATTGTCATCGCCCGCTTTTGGGTATTTATAACGATAATCTACATTGTGCAAATTATCATAGAAGGATATGTTGAACTCCTTCACCTTAGTCTCATCAAAACGATAATAGGCAAGATGCGTGCCATCTTTATTCCAAGCATAGGCTTGTGAAAATTCAAATTCCTCCTCATAGACCCAATCACAATTTCCATTAATGATATAGTTCCAGTTGCCATCTGTTGTTACGGCTTTGTACTGAGCAGTGGCAATTTGATAGAGATAAAGATTATTTTCATACACATAGGACACATAGTCTCCCGTGGGCGAAAAACTGGCATGCAGAAATTTTGGATCTGCTTGTTCAGCATCCTGCCCAAGTGGTCCGGTCAGTTTGATGAGTTGCGTATCATTGTTAATTACTTGCAACAAGTGTATTACTGACTTGGAGGATCTCCTATAAATGGACTCTGTTTTTGTTTTGATCAACCACAATCCAGGCTTAGACGAACAGGCTTCCACTTGATCTGGGCGCGTTATTGAGTTGCCCGTTTGATCTTTGTAACGGCTCCATTGCCAGTTTGGTTCTTTTGAAGTGGTATCAAACCGTGCGTTTACAAACTCTCCTCGAAAAGTGCCTTTCTTGTATAGATCCTCGAGCGTAATTTGACTGGTTTGCGCCAGCACAAAGAAGGGAGCGCAGAAAAGTGTCAGTAATAATGCACGCATATGATTTTGTTTGAGGGGTAAAAATATAAAAAAAGACAGCCTTTTTGGGACTGTCTTTAAATAGTTGATGAATGGTATTTACTTCTTTTCAGCCATATCAGGAATGGCCTCAACTTTGTAGCCACCTGCATCCAGCTTTAGTTTGGTTGCTGAGAATGCATGCAAGGTTGCCTGAATGTCCTGGTCATTATGGATTGCTGATGGGATTAACCGATAGATAATATGCCCTTTAGGTATCACAGGATAAACTACAATTGAACAAAAAATACCATAATTCTCCCTTAAATCCATGACCATGGCAGTAGCTTCCTCTACACCCCCTTTCATATACACGGGTGTAACCACTGAATCTGTTTTGCCTATATCAAAGCCGCGTTCTTTTAATCCTTGTTGTAGTTTTAGCGCATTGCTCCAAAGATTGGCCTTGTATTCTGGATGATCGCGCAATAATTCCAATCGTTTCAAATTGCCTACTACCAAGGGCATGGGTAAACTTTTAGCAAATATTTGAGAACGAATATTGTAACGTATAAAGTCCATGATCACTTTGTCTCCGGCCACAAATGCCCCTATGCTAGCCATGGATTTTGCAAACGTTGAAAAATAAATATCTATTTTATCTTGTACGCCTTGTTCTTCACCGGCGCCTGCCCCAGTTTTTCCCAATGTGCCAAAACCATGCGCATCGTCTACCAACAGTCGGAATAAGTACTTGTCTTTTAGCGCAGCAATTTCTTTTAATTTTCCCTGATCTCCTGCCATCCCAAACACACCTTCCGTGATCACTAAAATTCCCCCTGCTTTTTGTTTTTCAATCAATGCAGTGGCACGCTGTAATTGTTTTTCACAATCCTCCACATCATTGTGCTTGAATACATAGCGATGTCCTGGGTGCATGCGTAACCCGTCAATGATACAGGCATGACTTTCTGCATCGTATACAATCACATCATGGCGGCCACACAACACATCAATGACACTAAGCATTCCCTGATATCCGAAATTCAATAACACGGCATCTTCTTTCATTTCAAATGCTGCCAACTCCGCCTCTAATTGTTCGTGAAGATTACTATTCCCACTCATCATACGAGCTCCCATGGGATAAGCCAGTCCAAAGTCTCTTGCACCGTCAGCATCTGCTTTTCTTACTTCAGGATGATTGGCTAATCCGAGGTAATTGTTGAGACTCCAAACTATCATGTCTTTGCCACGAAACTTCATGCGGCTGCTGATTTCGCCTTCCAGTTTAGGAAAAGCAAAGTATCCATGTGCGCGTTCCCGGTGTTGACCCAAGGGGCCCGCGTTTTTCATTAGTTTCTCAAATAAATCGGCCATATGCTGTTTTTAACAGGTTATTTTCAGGTGCGAAATTACATTTTTTACCTTTTACTTTTTCACATCTAAGAACCCTAATTTCCTTTAGTAAATTAGTTAAATTGGCGATCTTTACCCGATCAATCAAGTCATAAGATGAATATAAAAGTTTGCGGCGTTACCACCTTCAAACAGCTTCAACAGCTGGATGGTTTAGAAATAGATATGGCAGGTATTGTGCTGGTGCAAGACTCACCTTGGTTTGCCGGGGATTTATTAGATGGCAAAGAAGTATGCAAGGCTGACTTTGACCTTAAAAAAACGGGCATTCTCTACAACCCTTCACTGTCGGAGGCGTTGGATTGGATCGATAAGTATAAGTTGGATGTGGTTCAATTGAATGGAACAGAGGATCCTTCTCTTTGCGATGATTTAAGCACGGAAGTGGAAGTCATCAAAACTTTTCAAGTAGGAGACTCCACTAAGGAACTGGAAAAACTATTGGCGGATTATGATGCAGTTTGTGATTATTATTTATTTACTGGCAATAGCCAATCCACATCAGGAGTATACGGAGTTGCTTTTGACTGGGCACAGTTGCAAACGCTTCGTATCGAAAAACCATTTTTTCTCTCCGGAGACATCCATCAGCAACAGGCAGGAGCGATCCGTAAATTTTCCCATCCGGATTTCTTTGGTCCTGATCTTACACGGTTATTTGAAATTAGCCCGGGTGAAAAAGATTTAAAAACCATATTACAATTTCGTCAACAACTTCGCTAATCCATTTGCTATGAGAACTATTTTTCTTTTCATCTTTTGTTGTCTACAGAGTATTATTATGCTTGCACAGCAAGGCGAAAGCTTTGAATTAAAGGGGCAGCTAACCGGATTTACCGAGGATGTATCGGTAAAGCTGTTTCGTAGTGGTGAGAATACACCTTATTTGAGCACTGTTTTAAAGCAACAGCAATTTACGCTTCGTGGACAGCTAGCTGAGCCGGCCTTGTTTTTTTTAGTGGTTGGAGATCAGCAACAACCTACTGAGCTATTTCTGGAAAACGCTTCCATTCTTATTAAAGGGGATAAAGGAAGTCCTGCAAATTGGGTTGTTTCAGGTAGTGAGTCACACCAGGTATTTCAGCGTTTTGTAACCGGTTTTGTGCCTTATGTTCAGCTACGTAACAACCAAGCTAACCTGCTCAATGAATCAGGAACTGGATTCAATAGGGACAGTGTGATGCAAGTATATACAATGGCTAATCTTAAAATGCAAGAACAGATTGATAATTTGGTTAAAACACACTCCAATTCTTCTGTAACGCCCTTTGTTCTAGCCGCCACTTATGGATTTACCAACGATCCTGTACAATTGGAACAACGGTTTAAACAATTGTCGAGCTTACAACAACAAGGAACCACTGGCCAGCAATTGTATGCAATTATTCAAGACAACAAAGTTGGTGCTGTTGGTTCACAAGCTATTGATTTTACACAACCTGATGTAAATGGAAAACCTGTTTCCTTGTCTTCATTCAAAGGACAATATGTGTTGGTTGATTTTTGGGCAAGCTGGTGTGGTCCTTGTAGGCAAGAAAACCCAACTGTGGTGTATAACTACAACAAATTCAAGTCAAAGAATTTTACGGTACTGGGTGTTTCGCTTGACCGGGAAGATTTACGTGAAAAATGGTTAGAAGCCATACGTAAAGATGGTTTAGTCTGGACCCAGGTCAGTGATTTAAAGTATTGGAATAATGAAGCCGCTAAGCTTTATAGAGTATCTGGAATCCCTGCTAATTTTTTGGTAGATCCTACAGGAAAGATTGTTGCTAAAAATCTGAGGGGGCCTGCATTGGAACAAACCCTTTGTCAATTACTCGGGTGCAATTGATTTGTTCAAAGGCCTAACACTTCTCTCATCGTATAGGTTCCTTTCTTGCCTTGTATAAACATAGCGGCTAGTATAGCACCTGCTGCAAAGCCAGTGCGATTGTGAGCGGTATGCGTAATTTCTATATCATCTACAACGGATGCATATTTAACGCGGTGTGTTCCCGGTGTAGGATCAATTCGCTGGCTGATAATCTCAAGGTCTGCTGGATTATCACTGATATCATTTACCCACTGTTTCTTTTTTTTGTTTTGTGCTAAGATTTGTTCAGCTAAGCTCAGGGCTGTTCCGCTGGGGGCATCTTTTTTTTGTGTATGATGAATTTCCTCAAGTATCACTTCGTACTGTGGATGAGGAGCCATCAGCGTTGTCAATTTTTTATTCAATTCAAAAAATAAGTTTACGCCAATGCTAAAATTGCTGGCATAGACCATGCTTCCGTTCAAGGCCTCACAACGAGCAAGCATGGCGGGCAATTCATGAGTCCAACCAGTGGTGCCGCAAACAATAGGAACTCCGGCTTGCAAACAGCATTCAATATTTTTTATAGCACTGTCCGGGGCAGTGAATTCAATAGCCACATCTGCTTGTTGCAGGGTAGGGGCGTTGAACAATTCTTCCTTGTTTTGACTATTTATTTTTAAGACAATTTCATGTCCTTGCTGCAGCGCAATTTCTTCGATGGCTTTGCCCATTTTGCCATAACCAATTAATGCAATTTTCATACTTACAGAATTCAATTATACTTGTTATTTTCCTAATTGCAATCGAAGGCTTACGCCATTGGTCCCGGCTATTTCGCTATAGCCAGCCTTTAATTGAAAGCTAAGATCAGGACCTACATCAAATGTTTTAAGGTGCGCATCAACAGAAGCATCCACCACATTGAGTCCCCATAGTAGAAGAAAAAATAAAACTGAATAATCTATATCTCTCCTGAACTGATCCCGGTAATAGCGAAGACTTTCTTCGGGAAGTGGTTGCAAATTGGATTTGATAGTATTGAATAACAAGGAATCTGTCCGGTTAACACGCATATTATATTTTACCCGATAAGCAAAACGCGTATCACGATAATTGGCCATGTTATATACAAATACAGCGCCGCTTGCGCCGAGGGCACCATATACCAATGGGAGCTTCCAGTATTTTTTATTATATATCTGCCCCAATCCAGGTAACAAAGCAGAGCGGATGGCCGCTTTTCGCGGACTATGCGCCGCCTGTGCTGAATCGTATTTGTTATGGTCTTTGGGCAATAGACCTGCTACTTGTGACCAACTATACTGTGGTACAGTTAATAAAAGAAAAAAGAAGATTGTGCTTTGTTGCAGCCTTTTCATTAGTCCAATGGAACGTTCAGTTGCCCAAGAATCTTATTAAGCTCCTCAGTGGTATAATATTCAATGATCAGCTGACCATCGCCACGTTTACTTTGTTTAATCTTTACCCGGGTGCTGAAGTGTGTTGCTAATTTATCTTCAATTCTTCGGTATGGAGAGGAGTGGTTAGAATTTTTAGTTTTTTTAACAGCAGGCAATTGCTTTTTCAATTGCTGCACCAGTGCCTCAGTCTGACGAACAGATAAACCTTTTGCCACGATTTCTTTAAACGCAACAAGTTGTGCATCCACAAGCTCCAATGCAATCAAGGCTCTGGCATGACCCATGGAAAGAGAACCTTTACGGACTGCCAATTGTATGTCTGGTGGAAGCTTAAGTAAGCGAATCACATTGGCTACAGTGCTTCTGTCCTTACCCATACGATCGGCCACTTGTTCTTGCGTATACTCCAGTTCGTCCATCATACGCTTATAGCTGAGCGCTACTTCCATGGCATTGAGGTCCTCACGTTGTAAATTCTCTAACAGTGCCAGCTCGAGTAATTGTTGATCATTGGCTTGACGAACAAAAGCAGGAATATCTTTTAAGCCAGCTAATTTTGCCGCGCGCCACCGACGTTCTCCGGCTATTAATCTGAATTTACCATTGGAGAGTTTTGAAACCGTTACCGGTTGAATGATGTCGTGTGTTTTGATGGATGCGGCTAATTCCTGCAGAGCGGACTCTTCAAAATCACGGCGGGGCTGTTTGGGATTTGGCTCAATGTCCTGAATAGCTATCCTGGAGCTTGAAGTAACATGCTCTACAACGGAGGGCTTTAATTGGCCACTAGTAGTTTTGAGATCAGTATCGATGCTTTGTAATAAAGAACGAATACCTTTTCCCAGTTGGTCTTTATTTAGTTTTGGTGTGCTCATTGCTTAGGGTTCGAGGATACGCTCCTCATTCTTGATACGCGTAAGGTTATTTTTTTGCAGAATCTCTTTTGCCAAGTTCAAATAGTTAGCCGCCCCTTTACTGTTGGCATCGTAGAGGATTACAGGTTTTCCGGTGCTTGGTGCTTCTGCCAGTCTTGCATTACGATGTACAATGGTGGTAAAAACCATGTCTTCAAAATGTCTTCTCACTTCGCTCACTACTTGGTTGCAAAGACGAAGCCTTCCATCGTACATAGTCATTAGAATTCCTTCAATGACCAGTTCAGTATTTAATCTGCTTTGTACAATTTTTATGGTGTTGAGCAATTTTCCCAACCCTTCCAATGCAAAAAATTCAGCTTGTACTGGAATTACCACTGCATCGGCGGCGGTCAATGCGTTGACAGTAATTAATCCCAGTGAAGGGGAGCAATCGATGATGATAAAATCATATTCATTTCGAACGGAGTCGAGCATGGATTTAAGCACCATTTCTCGGTTGGGATGATTGATCATTTCAATTTCAGCTCCTACCAGATCAATATGCGAAGGAATGAGTTCCAGATTTGGAATTTCAGTTTTTAAAATCACATCCCGTGCACGAGTCTGGTTGATCATGCAGTCATATAGACTCTGCGTTACATTGTGAAGGTCAAATCCTACACCTGTAGTACTGTTGGCTTGAGGATCTGCATCTACCAATAGTGTTTTATATTCCAACACGGCAAAACTAGCTGCCAGGTTGATTGCCGTGGTGGTTTTCCCCACTCCTCCTTTTTGATTTGCTACACCTATAATTCTTGCCATGTCTACTGAACTTCCTTGGGTTGTGTTTGTTAGCTATAAAGATGATAGTTCCGGATAAGACCGCAAAAATAAGTTTTGCCCACTATATTTATAGCTCTGCGCGCTTTTCCAACAATCACTGCCATTGAATTGTTTTCAAAAGATTAACATCTGGTGGATAATATACCGGGGAGATGCAGCATTAGTACGGGGTATATTTGTCTATCTGAAAAATCAAGATTATGCGAAAAATGTTATTGGTCTTACTAGTAATGGTTTCTTGTCCTGTATTTGCTCAGTTCCATGTAGGGGTAAAGGGAGGAGCTAATGTTACAAAAGTAGAGGGCAAGTCTTTTAAGGATCAATTCAGATCTGGTTATGCGTTGGGTGGATTTGCAGAGATTAAATTATCCAAGAAATTATATCTGCAACCTGAACTGTTGATCAACCAATACAACACTCGTTTGGACACCAGCTATAATAATCTTCTGGGCAACGTGTTCAATGGGATGACCAGTGTTAAACTGGATTACCTTTCTGTTCCTATATTGTTGAACTATCGAGTAGGTAGTGGTGGATTTATCAGCTTGCAGGCAGGTCCTCAATACGGTGTATTGATCGATAAGAATAACTCGTTATTGCAAAATACCGGTAACGCATTCAAAAAAGGTGATTTCTCTTTATTGGGAGGTGTACAGATTAAAGCGGGGGCTATTAGGCTTAATGGACGGTATTTTATTGGCCTAACCGACATCAATGATCTCACCAATGACAGTAAATGGCTGAACCAGGGATTTCAGCTGTCACTGGGGCTTACTTTCTTCTAATTCAACCAATTTTGTCAGTTTTGGTTCAAGGGCATGATTGTTGAAATATTGAATTTCGGCAAACTATCCCATTTTTGCACCCAAACCGTCAAACAGGGGTGACAATCTGCCATTATAAGTTATGCAAGTAAACAAACTACTATTGGGTCCCGAGGAGGAAATGGACTTTTTACCTATAATCCCATTAAATGAAGGAGGGCAGGAAGATGGCCAAGAACTTGTTGTCCCTGATACCATTCCAATTTTACCGCTTCGTAATACCGTGCTATTTCCGGGTGTGGTTATTCCAATTACCGTAGGCAGAGACAAAAGCATCAAAGCTGTACAAGACGCCTATAAGGGAGATAAGTTGATTGGAGTAGTGGCGCAGAAAGACAGCAACACAGAAGATCCTGGAATTGCGGACTTGGTACAGATTGGAACGGTGGCCAAAATTGTGAAACTGATCAAGATGCCAGATGGAGGTACCACTATCATCATTCAAGGCAAGGTTAGATTCAAGATCAACTCCATAATTGAAGAAGACCCTTATTTCAAGGCTGCTATTACTATATTAAAAGACGAACAAGCCCCAACAGACGAAGATTTCAACGCCTACATAGCCAATATCAAGGAGCTGGCTGCACAAATTATTCAATTATCCCCCAATATTCCTGCAGAGGCGGGGATCATTCTCCGCAATATTGAAAATCCTGTTTTTCTCATTCATTTTGTTTCCAGTAATCTGAACACAGAAATCATAGAAAAGCAGCGCTTGCTTGAAATAGATCCCATCCGGCAACGAGCGGATTTATTAATGCAACTCTTGCAGAAAGAATTACAGTTTGCTGAGCTGAAAAACAAAGTCACTGCCAAAACTCGAACCGAGTTAGATAAACAGCAGCGTGAATACTTTTTGCAGCAGCAACTTAAAAGCATTAAAGAAGAACTAGGAGGTGATTCCAATGTTCAGGAGATTCGGGAGATGCAGAGGAAGGCTGAACAAAAGAGTTGGCCTGAATCTGCAAAACTTGCATTTCAAAAGGGAGTGGAAAAACTGGAGCGGATGCACCCCAGCACTCCTGATTATTCAGTAGTGTACAATCATCTTGACCTGATGTTGGATTTGCCTTGGGAAACGTATACCACTGATCATTATGATTTGAAAAAAGCCTTGGTTACTCTGGATAAGGATCATTATGGAATGAAACGAATCAAGGAAAGAATCTTAGAGCACCTGGCTGTATTGAAATTAAAGGGGGATATGAAAAGTCCTATACTTTGTTTTGTTGGTCCTCCCGGTATTGGTAAAACATCTTTGGGAAAAAGTATAGCTAATGCATTAGGACGAAAGTATATAAGACACAGCTTGGGTGGTCTTCATGATGAGAGTGAAGTAAGAGGACATCGCAAAACATATATAGGGGCAATGCCAGGGCGCATACTTCAATCCATTCGAAAAGTTCAGTCCTCTAATCCTGTGATGATCCTTGATGAAATTGACAAAATAGGGAATGATTTCAGAGGAGATCCTTCCTCTGCATTATTGGAGGTGTTGGACCCCGAACAAAACAGCAGCTTCTATGATAATTATTTAGAGCTGGAATATGATTTGAGCAAAGTCCTGTTCATTGCTACAGCAAATAATCTACAGGGAATTCAACCAGCACTCAGAGATCGTTTGGAAATTATTGACCTGAGCGGTTATGCAGTAGAGGAGAAGGTTGAAATTGCCAAGCGTCATCTTATTCCAAAACAAAAAGAATTACATGGTTTAAAGAGTACTCCCATTAGGTTTACCGACAAAATGATTGAGCGAATTATTCAAGATTACACACGAGAAAGTGGCGTTAGGGAGTTAGACAGGCAGATTGCTTCAATCATGCGCTATGAAGCCCGCGAATTGGTATTAAAAGAAAAAATAAAGTCTTCATTGGGGCCTGCGGTTCTTGAAAAAATATTAGGAAAAGCACGCTACAGTAATGATTTGTATAAAACGGCTACCATACCGGGAGTAGCGGTAGGACTTGCCTGGACCTATGTTGGCGGTGACATTTTATTTATTGAAGCAAATAGTTGCGAGGGAAAAGGAGAATTGAAACTAACAGGGAACCTCGGTAATGTAATGAAGGAAAGTGCCTCAACCGCACTGACTTATTTGCAAGTCAATGCTAAAAAGTATAAAATTAATCCTTCCTTGTTTACGCAGCAGAACATTCACATACATGTGCCGGAGGGGGCCGTGCCTAAGGACGGACCTAGTGCCGGCATTACTATGATGACGGCCATTGCCTCTGTGCTTACCGGAAAAAAAGTCAAGTCTCATTTAGCCATGACGGGAGAGATTACCCTTCGCGGACAGGTTTTGCCTGTTGGGGGAATCAAAGAAAAAGTACTGGCAGCCAAACGTTCCGGCATAAAAGAGATTATTCTTTGTGCGCTCAACGAGAAGGATGTACAAGAAATTGAGCCTGCATTTATAAAAGGCGTTCGATTCCACTATGTAAAAAGCATGGGACAGGTACTAGAATTGGCCCTGGTTTAAGGTCGGAGCACTTCAATATGACTTCCATTCCATCGAACGATTCTGGATGGTTGCCCGTTTTTTTCTAGGTGTTGATTCCACTTTACAACATAGTCAACACCACGTACAATTGGTGCTTCAATGGCGCTAAAGCTGAGCGGTGTTGGACTGCCTGAGACATTTGCAGAAGTGGAAACGATTGGTTTTTTAAATTCCTTAATTAGTTGATTGCAGAAGGGGTCCTTGCAAATTCTTATTCCGGCTGAACCATCCTGACCTAGAATTGCACCAGCTAAGCCCATGACCTGATCATATATTACGGTAGTGGGTTGCTCGCAGGAATCCAGATAGTTAAAAATGGCCATGTCAGGAGCAGCTACATACTTGAATATATCTTGTTTTTCCGCTACTAAAACAAGCAATGCTTTGTGGTCTGCTCGTTGCTTTAAATCAAAAATATTTTGCACGGCCATTGGATTGGTAGCATCACAGCCAATCCCCCAAACTGTATCAGTAGGATATAATATCAAGCCTCCACTATTTAATACAGTGAGGCATTCCTGAATATCTGATTCAAAGTTGTTCAACACCATTTATTGATTAATAAGTTCGGCATAAACTTGCATAACCTTGGAAGCAGTTTTCAAAGGTGTAAATTGTTGTGCATGTTGCCATCCTGCTTCAATCTTTTTTTCCACCAATCCTTTGTTGTTTAAAATTAATTGCAGCTGCTCTGCGATTTGCTCAGGGATGTATGGATTTACATAAAAAGCTCCTGCACCTCCTGCCTCAGGTAAGCAAGATAGATTAGAGGTGATAACAGGAATTTTGCTGAATAAGCCCTCCAAAACAGGAATGCCAAAGCCCTCAAATGTAGAAGGATAAAGAAGCCCTGCTGCATTTTGATATATACCAGGTAGATCCAAGGCCGTAAGAAAAGAAGGATCTTTTTTATTTGCCGGGTTGTCCGAAAGAAAAATCACTTGGCTTTCAAGTCCGATTTGAGTCAGATAAGCTTTTACTTTTTTCTTGTAAGCTCCCCCATTACCAATCACCACCAATGGCAATCGGTCTTCTTTGTGCTGTAATGCCATTGCTTGGCAAACGGCCAGTAGGTTTTTTCTCTCAATGATTGATCCAACTGACAGTAAAAAACGGTGGGGGAGGTTATATTTTTTTCGAATTCTTTCTTTTTCAGTTTCTTCGATTTGTTGAGCAAAAGCAGGGTTACAGCTTTGATAACAAATCCGAATTTTTACAGGATCGGTCTGGTAATATTCAATGAGGTCTTGTTTTGTTTGTTCGCTGATAGCAATAATTAGATCGGCGTTTTTTATTGCATGCTTGAATTTAGCCCGATAAATTTTTCGGTCTATCCATTGATATTGCTTGGGGTAGCGTTCAAAGATCAAGTCGTGCATGGTAACAACGGAAGCAATACCCTTTTTTTTCAATCCAAAAGGTATTTCATGGCTAAGTCCATGATAAAGTTGAACTCCTTGCTTTGCCAATTGGGTTACGCAGCTATTTGTTCGCCATAAACTGCTTAAAAAACCGGGATACCAAGCAGGAGGCCTTAGCTCATGCAGGTTTGGACCCTCGATAGAAAAAAGAGAAGAAGGTTTAGGGTTCACTAAAAAGTGTTGGTTTTGCGGAAACGTGGTAGCCAGCGTGCTGATCAAGGTTCTACTGTAATGGCCAAGCCCGGTACTATTATGAAAAGCTCTTTTTGCATCGAAGGCTATCCGCATGTTTCAAAGATACGGTCGTCAATCTGAGATACTTTCTTTTGAATTACTAATTTCGTTACTATGGAACAAATGAAACAACAAATCCAAGCAGCCTGGTCAAACCGAGAATTACTTAAGGAAACTGTTTATCAGGAGGCCGTTCGTGGAGTTATAGATGCAGTGGACAAGGGCCAACTTCGTGTAGCCTCCCCTACGGAATGTGGTTGGCAGGTCAATGAATGGGTCAAACAAGCAATTCTTTTATACTTTGCTATTCAACCCATGCAAACCTGGGACCTGCCACCATTTACTTTCTACGATAAAATGTTGTTGAAAAAAGATTTCAAAGAATTGGGCGTAAGGGCGGTGCCACACGCTATTGCTCGTTATGGTTCCTATCTGGCTTCGCAAGTAGTATTGATGCCTTCCTATGTAAACATTGGGGCTTACGTTGATCAAGGAACAATGGTGGATACCTGGGCTACCGTGGGAAGTTGTGCGCAGATTGGGAAAAATGTTCACTTAAGTGGAGGAGTAGGAATCGGTGGGGTGTTAGAGCCTTTGCAAGCCTCTCCGGTAATTATTGAAGACGGCTGTTTTATTGGTAGCCGTTGTATTGTGGTAGAGGGGGTTATTGTGGAACGCGAAGCTGTACTGGGAGCTAATGTGGTATTAACTCAATCTACAAAAATCATTGATGTTACAGGAGTCTCTCCTGTTGAGTATAAAGGACGTGTTCCTGCCAGGAGTGTGGTAATCCCAGGCTCATACACTAAGGATTTTCAAGCAGGATCCTATGGAGTCAGTTGCGCATTGATCATTGGACAACGAAAACCTAGTACTGACTTAAAAACCAGCTTAAACGAGGCCTTGCGGGACTTTAATGTAAGTGTTGAGTAACAGGTTGGTCCCACTAAAATGTAGAAAAGACCGTTTGTGGAAAATTAACAGAAATTGACGCTCGGTATCAGGCAGCAGGGGTACATTTGTGTATCAAAAA
>VGGU01000009.1 GCA_016868475.1 Bacteroidota bacterium | reverse complement strand
GTGCCCGAACGGGTTAGTGCAGCTTCTAATTGTAGTAAGGAGCTTGCAAATGCAATGAGTGGTGAACCTAAAATTCCCTCGCGCATAAACATTTGATGTTTGGTATAAGGCCTCCAGGCATCATAAGCCTTACCCCAATCAGCAAATAAATTCTCATAAGTGGGTTTACCCTTGGCCCATTGATTGAATTTTTCTTCGTCTTTCTTTTTTTGTCCTACCACATCATACTTGAGCAGCTGTTTGGTTTCGCCATCAAAAAATTTCCAATAGTTGGCAATACTAGCGTAGGAGGAAGCCAACTGTAATTTTACAGCCGGATCATTCTTCATCTCTTCAAACATATACTTTAACCTAACATCTCTTAATCCAACCAGCGTTGGGTTATTGATGTCAATGGCCAATCTTATCCCATAACTACTTTCGTACCGATTAGTACCACCCGGATAACCCCAGATCATTGCAAAATCATCGTTTTTCAGCGGCTTCAGTGAAACGGGTAAATACCATTTTGGTTTCAAGGGAATATTAGACTCGTTATATTTTGCAGGTTTACCAGCTGCGTCTGTGTATACACGGAATACAGAAAAATCTCCTGTGTGTCTAGGCCACTCCCAATTGTCTGTATCGCCACCAAACTTTCCAACGCTTTCAGGGGGCGTGCCCACTAATCTTATATCCGAGTAGCGCTGATAAAAAAAGGCAAGAAATTGATTACCCTTGAAAAGTGAACTTACTCTGGTTTCAATACTCTCAGCGGCATTGCTCAATCTTTTATTGATTGCTGCTAATACGGTCGCTTGCTTTTGAAGCCGCTCTGTTCCGGTAAGACCTTGTAAGGAGTCCAACACTTCTTTGGTTACATCTTCAATGCGCAAAAGAAACTGCACAGAAAGAGAGGTTTGAATTTCCTCCGCTGTTGATTTTGCATAAAATCCATCACGCAGGTAATTTTTTTCTACACTACTGGCGCTTGCAATGGCATCATATCCGCAGTGATGATTGGTAAATATGAGTCCTTTTGAACTAACAATTTCCCCTGTGCAACCACCACCAAAAATGATGATGGCATCTTTAAGAGAAGGTTTATTGATTTGATATAATTGCTCTTTGGTCAATTTTAATCCTTTCTTGACCATATCGTCATATACTTGTTTGCCTAACAACAGAGGTAGCCACATTCCTTCTTCAGCCACTGTTCGGCCTACTATACTAATCAGCAATATTGCCGTAAAAAATAGTTTTCTCATGGATTAAAAATTTAGAGGTCAAACCTACGAAAAACGAGTTATTGCCCCTTTACCATTTATCGATAAATTTGAGTACCAACTGTAGTAATGAGAGTTAATCGATTGCTTATTATCGGGCTTGTCCTAATTTTTTTTAGCACCTGTCGAAAAAAGGACTCCGTTCCTCCGCCACCCACCCCTTCAGTTCCGGGCTGTGCAAGCCTTGTGGCACCAGCTAACGGGGCTTTTGTAACAAATACCAGCGTACAATTGTCCTGGTCTGCAGTGAGCACGGCCAGTAGTTACGATATATATCTGGGCACCACCCCTTCTTCCAGCACCTTAGCGGCTAATGCAGTAGTGGGCACTTCTCATACTGTTACGATTCCTGCCACCCCTAATACTACTTATTTCTGGTATGTAGTACCCCGTAACACAACGGGCCCTGCTACGGGATGTGAACCTACGGCCCGTTCTTTCACTTATATAGTTATTAGCAACCCCGCTTCTCTTGGTTATCATGTAGTGGGGTATTTCCCTTACTATAGACCTATTGCTGATGTGCCCGATGTAAAATTTAGAATGACTAACGTAGTGATTTATGCATTCTATCAGGTCAACGCGGTCGGGACTTTGGTTTCTCCTGGCTCTTCCACTTCAAGCTTAGCTGCCGTGGCTGGCAAAGCACGTTCCAATAATGCAAAGATTTTATTGGGGATCAATGATGGGGCGGGAGACGGCAAAACCAATTTTAAGAATATGGCATCTAGTCCACAGGGACGAACCAATTTTATTCGAGATGTTATGAATGTAGTGCGAACGCAGCAACTCGACGGAGTGGATATGGATTGGGAATTTCCAACTACTTCAGATGGATCGGATGTAATCTTTACCGCATTGATGAAAGAATTAGCTGATTCTTTGCATCGGGATGGTCGGTATTATTTATCCTGTGCTATTACTGCAGGTAAATACGCCGGGGGCATTCGTGACGCCATTCGCAATGAATTATTTCCCATAGTTGATTTTTTCAACATCATGGCCTATGATGATTTTAGCACTACTGTGCCTTATCGTCATCATAGTGATTATGTCCTCGCATCACTTTGTTTGAATTACTGGATTAATACCAGAGGAATGCCCGCTTCAAAAGCAGTTTTGGGTATTCCCGCTTATGGCAGGCCTTCAGGAATTACGCAAACCAATACGGTGCTTTCTTATCGAAATATTCTTTCTCAGGGCGGAAATGCTCAATTAGATTCAGCCATTGTGAGCGCAGGCAGTTTTACTAATTACACCATTTACTACAACGGACAGTATACGGTAAAGCGTAAGGCAAAATTGTCGAAGGACATTGCAGCCGGAGTAATGTTTTGGGAAAAATGGCAAGATGCGCCTGATGCTAATTCGCTCCTCAAAGCTGCCTGTGATACGGTAGGCAGAAGTTATTGATGAATCGGCTCATTCAAAAGAGTCCACAGCTTGTCTTTTAGTGCCGTGATACCTTGATGGGTTATCGAGGAAATAAATAGTAGCGGTACAGTTTTGGGCATCTCATTTTCAATTGCTTTCTTAAGTTCTTCATCCAACATATCCGCTTTACTAATGGCAATTAAAAATTGCTTGTGTAATAACTCAGGGTTGTATTGTTCCAACTCATTGACCAGGATCTGGTATTCTTTGTTATGATCCTTGCTGTCGGCAGGAATTAAAAAAAGCAGTGCTGCATTACGCTCAATATGTCTAAGAAAGCGATGTCCTAGCCCACGACCTTCTGCGGCCCCTTCAATAATCCCTGGTAGATCGGCCATACAAAAACTGCGTCCATCCCGATAATCTACAATACCCAAATTTGGGGTGATGGTGGTAAAAGCATAGTCTGCAATTTTGGGTTTTGCAGCAGTAATTACAGATAAAAGGGTAGACTTGCCTGCGTTGGGAAATCCTACCAAACCAACATCTGCGAGTACTTTTAACTCCAACACTTTCCATCCTTCCACTCCTGGCAGACCCGGTTGAGCATGTTCCGGGGCCTGATTGGTAGGCGTAGCAAAATGCGAATTACCTAATCCGCCTTTACCACCTGGTAACCAAACAATCTCCTGTCCATCTTCTAATATTTCTATTTCCTGTTTGCCGGATTCTTCGTCCCTTGCAATGGTTCCCAATGGAACTTCAATGATAATATCTTTTCCATCACGTCCGTGACAATTATTAGCGCCTCCTTTTTCTCCATCCTCTGCCAATACATTTTTATAATACCTAAGATGCAAAAGGGTCCAAAGGTTTCGGTTTCCTTTTAAGATGATATGCGCGCCTCTTCCTCCATCACCACCATCAGGCCCACCCATGGCCGTGAACTTATTACGCATAAAATGTTTATTGCCCGCACCCCCATGACCACTACGACAATAAATTCTGATTTGATCTACAAAATTGGATTTTTCCACAGGAGGTGTTTATGCCTGGCAAAGATAACCTGATCAGGACTTCTTCTTGGTACTTGATGTAAGAAGTAAAGCAGGTAGTAAAATAAGGTTAGTGAGCGTTGCCGTTATCAGCGTTAGTGAAGTTAACCAACCCAATGCCATGGTACCACCGAACTCACTGAAGCAGAAAATAACAAACCCGGCTATCAACACCAATGAAGTGTAGATGATGCTGATGCCGGTACTGTAAATAGTTTGAATAACTGTTCTTCTAACATCCTGCTGAAAGTGGGGCAGTTCTTGTTTATAATTAACCAAAAAACGAATCGTAACATCAATAGCAATGCCTAATGCAACACTAAACACCAATACGGTGGATGGCTTAAGTGGTACACCAGCCCAACCCATTACTCCTGCTGTAATAACCAAGGGAATAATATTGGGAATTAAGGAACACAATAGGATCCGCACTGAACTAAACAGATACAACATACAAAGACTGATCAGCAAGAATGCCCAAAAAATACTTTCCTTGAGTCCGTTGATGATAAATCGGCTTCCCTCTAAAAAGGTAACGCTGGTTCCTGTTAATTCAATACCTAATTTTTTCTCTTGACCTTCATTGAAAATTAAATCGGCCTGTTGTTGAATACTATCCAATAGTCCGGGTAACCTATAGCTTCCAATATCAGCCATGCTCACGCTTATTCGTGCCTGCTGCCTGTTTTGGTCCATAAACGAGCCCACTAATTTTCCTAATGAATTTTTTTGTGCGGAACTGTCTTTTAAGCTGAGGTATTGCGCCAATGCAGGCAAATCGTAACTGTTTGGAAGCGCGTAACTGGCGGGATCTCCGTCAAAAAAAGCTTGTCTGGCAAACTTTAAGCCTTCGGCTACACTCAACGGGCGAGCAATACCTGGTACAGAAGCCAGGTAACTGGACAAGGAGTCAATACCTTCCAGGTTTCGCAGATTACGTGTAACACCTTGCTTCTTTTTGGTATCAATTACTATTTCTAGCGGCATTACTCCTTTGAAGTGAGCTTCAAAAAATTTCAAATCGGTATAAACGGTATTGGATTTTGGCAGGTCATCCACTATAAAAGCTTCGCTCTTTAGTTTGAATATTCCAACAATTGCCGCCATTACACAAACAGTAGTAGTTCCATAAATTATTTTCCTGTGATTCAAAGACCATTTTTCCATTCTGGTTAGCCACCTGTTTAATCTTGGGTTTTCAAGATAGCGGGTATGCCTTGTTTTAGGCGGAGGTAAATAACTAAGAACAGTAGGAATAAAAAGCAATGAAATAAAAAATAAGGCCATGATATTGATGCCGGCAACCAACCCAAATTCTTTCAATATTTGACTACTGGTTAAGGCAAACACTGCAAATCCTATTGCAGCGGAAACATTGCAAAATAAGGTTACCACTCCCATTTTGTCTACCATGGTTACCAAAGCACGCTTCTTATCGCCCGTTTGATTCCAGGCCACGTGAAATTTGTTCAGGAAATAGATACAATTGGGAATTCCTATCACTACTACCAACGGTGGAATCAGAGCTGTGAGCAAACTGATTTTAAAACCAAATAGTTCTAAAGTGCCCACACTCCAAATAACGCCTATTCCCACCACCGCAATAGACAATAACATGGCGCTCACGGAACGGAAAAAGAGTAAAAGTATCAGGGCAGAAAGCACCACGGAGGCAATCAGGAAAAATTCCATTTCGTCCTGAATCATAAGAGCTACTTTGCTCCGGATGTAGGGTAGTCCGCTCAAATGAATGGCAATCCCTGATTTGTTTTCGAAATCTTTAGCAATTGACTCTACTTCATTAACTACTATCTCTCTTTTTTTGGAATTCATCAGATCTTTATTGATCCGAACTCCCATGAGATAGGCGTTTGTTTCAGCATTGTACAATAATCCCTGATAAAATGGGAGCTTACGAAAACGAAGTAAGCCGCTATCAATTTTATCCTGCGCAAAGTTTTGGGTATCAAATAAGGGAATTACTTTCAGGCGCTCGGTAGAGGCATCTTTGATCAATTCCACCGCTGTAGGCACAGCAAGAATATCTTCTACACCATTCACTTTTTTCAAATCCTCTTGTAACTGTACATAAGATTGAAAAGTGCTTGAATCAAAAAGCTCCTTTGTTTGAACACCAATCACCAACAGATTTCCATCCTCCCCAAATTTTTCACGAAATGCCTGATAGGATTTGTATTTGGGATTATCCAGTGGAATAGCCCGAGTGAACTCATAACTTAGTTCAACCTTACTTGCCAGGTAGCCCATTCCGACGGTGGTCGCTAATAGAACGATCAGGAGCGAGAGTCGGTATTTTAGAATTAATTGTCCTAGCCGTTGCCACATAAAAGAAATTTTATCCCGTGCAAAGAAAAGCAAAATTGATCGGGTTCGATTTAATAGGTTTGCTTTCTGAGAAATATGTCTTCTAAACTATTTAAAACCAAGGGAATTGTATTACGAACGGTAAAGTATGGGGAAACCTCCCTGATTGTAACCGTCTATACCGAATTGTTTGGACTACAGTCCTATTTGGTCAATGGCGTTAGGACCGCAACGGGTCGCAACAGAGGGAAGGCTAATTTATTTCATCCGGCAGCTTTATTAGATTTAGTTGTTTACCACCATGATGGTGGCTCGCTAAACAGGATTCGGGAATTTCAGTGGGGGCATTTGTATGAGCATATTTTTCAACAGGTTACTAAAAATGCAGTGGCCTTATTTATTGTGGAATTACTTGCGCATTGCTTAAAGCAACCTGAGGAAAATCAACCCTTATTCCAATTTACCGAAGACTGTCTGCTTCAGTTGGATCAGGCTTCGCCCGCAGTAACGGCCAATCTATCTCTGTTTTTTGCATTGCAGCTTACCCACTTCTTTGGCGTTTCTCCGCGAATTGCCAATGCCGAGGAAGGCCCGCTTTATTTTGATTTAGTCGACTCTGTTATTACACATAATCCTCCCTTACACCAAAATTATTTGGAAGGTAAAATGGCAAGTAATTGCGTTGAGTTATTAAGAACAAGACAATTGGAGGAACTCGAAGAAATAAAAATGAATCAGAAAATGCGTCGTCAATTACTTCAGCAGTTGGAAACCTATTTTGTATATCATATTCAAGACTTTCGTCCATTAAAATCATTACCCGTTTTGTCTGCCATGTTGCAGTAGATCAGACGATACGTTTTGAAAGACCTGACTCAATATTCAACAACGCAACTCCTGGTTTTTTCCCTTTTGTAAAACTTCCCAATTGATCATCCCATTGAAGCGCCCTGGCACCAGCCGAAGTAGCCCATTGTAATACTTTCTCAAGTGGCAGATTGGGAAAATGCTGGCATACTGATTGTATTTCTTTGGCAATACTCAACTGCCAATTGCTGCTATAACTGTCAGTGCCTAACACTATCTCACACTGGTGCGCTTGCAACGATTCTATTGGAGGAACTTTATTCTCGATATACAAATTGGCATTGATGCAAAGACCATAGACTAATCGAATTTGGTGCTGGGTCGCCCAACTGTTTGCCCAACTGATGTCTGCATCAGTCATACAGGTGTTATGAATCAAAAAAATAGTTTGGCCCTGGTTAAAATAAGGTAAAACAGATTGGATGCTATTGAGTCCCGTTATGGGAAAGGGCGAAGAGTCGATCCCAAAAATTTTAAATAAACGTAAATATTCTCCGCCTCCCGTTTGATAAAGTTCGTTTTCGGCAGCATGTTCCTGATTGTGAATGGAAATAATTTGCCCGGCTGTATGTTGATTGATCAACTCGAATGTTTTGGGAGAAATACTATAAGGAGCGTGAGGAACTAATGTGGTTCTGGAGGGGGTGGAACTTTGTTCCAATGCTTTTTGCAGGATTGCCTGTTGATTTTGATAGTGCGCAAACTGCTCCGAGGCTGTTTGATCTGTAAAGCTGAGCACTTCCACAAAGTTTTGCCAATAAATTTTACTATTTGCTTTGGTGATTGCTGTATCAGCTGTATTCCCAATGTCTCCAACGGCCACAATACCATTATCCCACATTTCTTTTTCTGCTAACGCAATACAAGCTTGAATTATGGCGGGATCATATCCTCGCTTAGTAACCACTGAGCAAAGAAATTCAATCAAACCAGTACCAGGGGGGATCACATTTTTTAAGTGACTCAATTCAAGATGGCAATGACAATTGATCAATCCGGGCATTAAAATACCGTCCAGCAATGCTATTTCTTCGCCGGCTTCCTCGGTTGCAACAATGGCTTCGATGGTACCATCTTGCTTTGTAATTAGCACGCTATTGTCAATAAATTGTTCGCCATCAAACAGGCGCGAAGCTTTGAATTTGAAAAAGGCCATGGTCCAAAATTATTCTTATTACTTTTGCGCTCCTAATAACTATGCTAGACCGTCTCGAAGCCATAAAAGCCAGATTTGACCAATTGGGTGTAGCCCTGACTAATCCTGAGATTGTAGGGAACAATAAAAAATTTGCTGAAACCAGCAAGGAATACCGGAGTCTGGAAAAAATTGTAAACGCCTATTTATCCTATAAGCGTGTGTTGGAAGACATTGAATTTTATAAGGAAGCAGTTGCAGGCAGTGATGAAGAGTTACGCGAACTGGCTAAAGAAGAAGCGCCAGCACTGGATATTAAAAAGGAAGAACTGGAGGCGCAAATTCGTCAGTTACTGATTCCTAAGGATCCTCAAGACGAAAAAAATGCTATTCTCGAAATCAGGGCCGGAACCGGAGGCGACGAGGCCAGTCTTTTTGCGGGAGACCTATTACGTATGTATATGCGCTATTGCGACAGAAGGGGATGGAAAACAGCGGTACTCAGTGAAAACGAAGGCACTGTTGGTGGTTACAAAGAGGTTCAGCTGGAGGTGGTAGGAGAGGATGTTTACGGTGTCATGAAATTTGAAAGTGGAGTACATCGCGTACAGCGAGTACCTGATACCGAGGCTAGCGGGCGTGTACACACATCGGCAGCCACAGTAGCCGTAATGCCTGAGGCCGAAGAAGTTGACTTTGAATTAAATCCGGCAGACGTAAAAATGGAAACAGCCCGAAGCGGAGGAGCTGGAGGTCAGAACGTAAATAAAGTGGAAACCAAGGTTATGCTAACCCATATCCCCACAGGAACCGTGGTGATCTGCCAAACCGAGCGCTCACAATTGGGCAATCGGGAAAAAGCCATGCAAATGCTACGAACAAAGCTTTACGAAGAGCAGGTTCGCAAGCAGGAGGATGAGATATCCCGCCATCGTAAAAGCTTGGTTAGCACGGGCGATCGCAGTGCTAAAATTCGGACGTATAATTTTCCGCAGGGACGCGTAACCGATCATCGAATTGGGTTAACGCTTTATAACCTGGATGCTGTTTTGAATGGAGATATTCAGGAGTTATTAGAAGCATTGCAATTTGCCGAGAATGCAGAAAAGCTTACCCGACAACAATAACTTCTCATTTCTTTAACACTTAACCCGCAACCTTCATCCTAATTTCACGTTATAAGAGTGATTGAAGTGATTAGCGTTCACTCTTCTCATAAGCAGTTAGTTTTGGTTGCGGTCCCTGTTTCCACAGGGATCGTTTTTTTTACTGAAGGTCTGTTGATTGCTTACGGCTGATAAAGAGCAATGATGCTAATAAAGCCAGACCGCATCCAATACCATCGGCAATCATATCCTTAACGTCATATGATCGTCCATTTTGCAAATACTCTTGGACAAACTCCATGGCAATGCCGTAGAAAAACCAGGTTTGTGCTACAATGATAAAGAGTAAGAACTTGCTGAGATAAGATATTTTTAACTCAGCTACAGCCCAACACCAAAGGGCTACTAGCACAAAAAAAAGCCCGGCATGAACAATTTTATCGGCTTCCAAATCTTTTAAATATGTTTCGAGGCCAAGGCGATGTAGCCAACGCATTAATTTCCCACCTTCTCCATCAGATGGCATTACCAAAAGATAAGTGGTTAAAAAAAGCCAGCTGAAACTCAGCGAAAATGAAATGATAAGTCTTCTCAAAGTAAATGATTATCCTACCAGCTGTTCATAGCCGGCAGCATCCAATAAGGCGTCAACATCAGCAGGGTTATTGACGGTCATTTTGATCATCCAACCCTCATCATAGGGCGAACTGTTTACCAGTTCGGGAGCGCCATTTAGTGCAGCATTTAGCTCAACAATAGTTCCGCTAACGGGTAAAAAAAGGTCAGAAACAGTTTTTACAGCCTCAACCGTACCAAATATGGCGCCTGCTTCAAGATTTTGCCCAATGGTATCAACTTCCACAAACACTATATCACCGAGTTCCCGTTGGGCGTACTCGGTAATACCAATGGTAGCCACATTTCCTTCCAGGCTTACCCATTCATGTTCTTTTGTATAACGAAGATTGGAAGGGTAGCTCATAGGGTGATTTTTTAGGAGCACAAACCTACAAATTATGCAGGAAATCTATCTGTGTTTCTTTCGTTTTATCAATTTGGCTTCAATGATAGCAACGTCTTGAATAGGACGGTCTTTATCCTGTCCTTTGCTGGTAGGAACAGTTGCAATTTTATCAACCACTTCCAGTCCTTTTACGATCTCTCCATACACCGTATAGTTTTGGTCTAAATGCGGAACACCGCCAAGAGTAGTATACACTTTTCGATGTTCATCAGGTATTTTACGTTTAAGCCGATAGGTTTCTAAGGAATCAAGTCCTGCTTCTGAAAACACTTTTCCTTGAGTCAGATAAAACTGGCTGGCACTGCTGGCTTTCTCAGGATTATTATCTCTGGCAGCTGCAATCACTCCTTTTTTGTGAAAAAGAGTAGAACGAAATTCGGCAGGTACTACATAATTAGGGCCGCCTTCTCCCAATGGAGTACCAGGAGCTGCACCCCTGCTGTCGGGGTCGCCCGATTGAATCATAAAATTTTTTATAACTCGATGAAACAAGATGCCATCGTAGTAATGCATTTTTACCAGCTTAAGAAAATTATCCCGGTGTAATGGAGTAGAATCAGAGAGTCTAATCCAAATATTGCCCATTGAAGTTTCGAGTAAAACATCTCTTTTCCGGTCTCGTTTAGTAACGATACTATCTTTTTGGGCTATGGCATGCAGGGCTAAAGAACAAATGAGTGCCAGCAACAGCGTTCGTCTCATAGTTTAGTATTCATTTTTTTCAAAATAAAGTAATACATGGTCCTTGATAAAATTTTCCTGCTCTATCGCATTCATCGCGGGTAGTGCTTTTAATTGTTTAAAATGTGGCCAGCCATCGGTGTCTACTTTTTCCAATTCGTAATACCCGCTTGCAGACAGTAAATGACATACTGCAATATGCATCAGATCTTGCTTTTGTTCTTTGGTGAACTTTTCACGGATATCGCCAAATTCCTGTACGCCAACCAGGAATAAAATAGTTTCCAGGTCTGGTTTTTTACCAAAGCGTTCTACCAACTTGCTCTCTAATTGCCACCACCTGGATTGTAAAAGGTCTAGTGCTTGCATGGAACAAAGATAAGTAAGGGCTACCCCAACTGACTTTGACGTGTTGTCATCAATTATCTTTGCTCAAATTGGCTACATGCTTACGTTACAGCAGATACGACAAAACCCCGAAGCCGTAAAAGCAGGTCTGCTCAAAAAATATTTTGGGCAACCCGAGCTGGTGGGTATAATAATTGATCTGGACGATCAGCGAAAAAAATTACAACTGGAGTCAGATAATCTGCAAGCAAAAATTAATAGCGCTTCCAAAGAAATTGGTCTGTTAATGGGAAAGGGACAAAAAGAGGAAGCCGAACAAAAAAAACAAGAGGTAGCCTCTTATAAAGCGGCCTTACAACCGTTGGCGGATCAATTGGCAACCCGGGAGCAGGAATTGCATCAGGAATTAGTGCGTTTGCCCAATTTACCTGCGGCGGAGGTTCCCATTGGTAAATCTGTTACTGATAACGTAGTGGTTCGAGAAGGAGGAAGCAAACCTAGTTTGGCTGCTGACGCCATTCCACATTGGGAGCTGATTAAAAAATATCAGTTGGTAGATTTTGAAACGGGCGCAAAAATTACAGGAAGTGGATTTCCACTATACAAAGGGAAGGGCGCCAAACTTCAACGTGCTTTGGTTCAATATTTTTTAGATTTCAATACGGCCTCGGGTTATACGGAATACCTGCCACCACTACTGGTCAATGAGGCTTCTGCCTATGGAACCGGCCAGCTTCCTGATAAAGAAGGGCAGATGTATCACATGCCTTTAGATAATTTGTATTTGATTCCCACTTCGGAAGTGCCCGTTACTAATATTTATCGGGACGAAATTGTTCCATTTGCTTCACTTCCTATTCGGATGACCGCTTTTTCCGCTTGTTTTAGAAGAGAAGCCGGCAGCTTTGGTGCAGATGTTCGTGGTTTAAATCGTGTTCATCAATTTGATAAAGTTGAAATAGTTCAAATTGTGGATCCCGAAAAGAGTTATGCGGTGTTGGAAGAAATGGTGGCTCACGTTGAGCAATTATTGAAATCGCTGGAATTACCTTACCGAATTCTTCGGTTATGTGGTGGCGATATGAGTTTTGCCTCTGCACTTACCTATGACTTTGAGGTGTATAGTGCTGCACAGCAAAAGTGGTTGGAGGTAAGTTCGGTCAGCAACTTTGAGTCCTTTCAGGCCAACCGATTAAAACTTAGGTTTAAGGACCAAAAAGGCAAGTCGCAATTAGCCCATACGCTTAATGGCAGTTCCTTGGCCTTGCCTCGAATCATGGCTTCTTTATTGGAGAATAATCAACAGCCAGATGGAATAAAGCTACCGGCTTGCTTACATTCCTACATGGGCATGGATAAGATAAACTAGCAAGTTGCTTTAGCTATCTGCTTTTCAATGCGAGTATTCATGATCAAGAACCACAAAGGTGGAATCAAAGACAACAACATCATTCCCGGATAGCCTGTTGGCATTTGAGGCGCATTATCATGATGACGTAACACTTGATATTTACGACTAGCTAAATAGTGATGATCGGAGTGACGGCTCAGTTCAAATAACATTAACCGACCCACTACATGATTGCTATTCCAAGAATGCGCGGGCATGGCGCGTTCGTATCGGCCATTGATTAATTGTTTACGCTGCAAACCATAATGCTCAATATAATTCACGGTCTCCAGGAGTAAGATGCCCATCAAGGCAGCAGTTAAAAAACAAGTCAACACAAAAAATCCAAAAAACCAATAGATCAAAAAAATAAAGGCTGCCTGTATCATTTGAAATTGAATCATTTCATTTTTCCAAGATAAAGCCGTTCCATTTTTTTTACGTGATTCATTATTGGCTATTTCCCAAGCACTGATAATACCCATGAAAATGGTTCGGAAGTAAAACAGGTAAACCCATTCTCCCTTCCGAGCACTGCTGGGATCTTCCTGGGTAGCCACACGGGTATGATGCCCTTTATTATGCTCTATAAAAAAGTGCATGTAGAGAGAAGTAAGTAGTAAAAATTTTGCAAGCGTTTGCTCATACCTATTTACTCGGTGCCCCAATTCATGTGCTACGTTAATACCAAAACTACCACAGAGAATGCCCATCACGGCAATTCTTCCCACACGATCCCAGGTTTCCAGTGCAGGTTCCTGCATGGATACTAAAAAAAGATATAATAGCGTGTATTGAAGGGGCACTGCCAGGTGTAAAATCCAATCGTAAAAACGATCCTTTTTTACTAACTCTTCCTCGGCAGTCTCCATATTAGAGGGATTAGGCTTGAACACCAATTCCAATACCGGAACCAATATCCAGGCAATAATCATATTAATCCAAACAGTCCATCCAGTTGTGTTGAATGAAATACTGGCCCCAATGAAAAGAATAAAGGGGGTCAGATATTTTAATGCTTTAATACGATGGTACATAGCATAAAGTTTCAAACCATTTAACTCTTGTTCGGTTGCATGGCCACGCGGTACAGCAATATTGCCATCAGCGCAAAAAAGCCAACACCCAGCCATTTGTATCCTTCTCCACCCAATTGTTCAGCAAGGCGGTGTTCTGCATTCCAATGACCAATGGTTGTGCTAACGCTCTCCATCGAAGAAAGGATCGCTACCAATACGCCGGCTAGTGCTCCTCCTGCCACCAGACCTGTGGCAAATAAATTACCCTTTCCAAGATCTTCTTCTTCGGCGCTCACAACAACATTTTTTTGTTTATGCCGCCATTCAACCAGCCCACGCACGGCTCCACCAATAAAAATTGGGAAGGTGGTAGAGAGTGGTAAGTAAATTCCAATGGCAAAACTGAGGGCTTTGATACCACAGAGTTCCATTACAATGGCAATGAACACACCCACTAAAACAAATTGCCAATCAAGATTGAAGGATAAAATTCCTTTGATCAGTGTTGCCATCAAGGTTCCCTGTGGTGCCGGATATTTATCAGTTCCAATAGCATGCTGAATTCCTTGTACCGCCATCTCTGCTGTTGGTTGATCCAACACTTTAATAGTTGCACCAATGGCTATGGACGAAACAATAGCTCCAATAAATAAAGAGAGCTGTTGATATTTAGGAGTAGCGCCTACAATGTAGCCGGTTTTTAGATCTTGCGAAGTAGCACCCGCGTTGGCTGCGGCAATACAAATCATACCACCTACCACCAATGCCATGGGCTCATAAAAATGCCCCGTCCATTTTACGGCAATAAAAATCAAACAGGTTCCCATCAGGGTGGCAATGGTCATTCCGGAAATGGGATTATTAGATGATCCGATCAACCCAACAATACGAGAGGATACCGTTACAAAAAATGCACCAAAAATAATCACCAGTAAACCCAGCATGAGCTTGCTGCCCACATTTGCGCCAGGGATTAATGTATTTGGCATTAACGCAATAATAGCAATGAGAATTAAGCTACCCATTCCTACTACTTTAATGGAAAGGTCCTGTTCTGTGCGGGCAGTAGTTGCAACTACACCTTCTGATTGTTTAAGTGAACCAATGCTTCCTTTGAAAGAAGAGATTATTGTTGGAATTGTTTTAATCAGCGTGATAAACCCACCTGCTGCAACGGCACCAGCGCCAATTTGCCGGATATAAGCACGATAAATAGCCGTGGACCAATCAGCAAATTGTCCGGTTGCCGGATCCCAACCGCCTGGTCCTCCTGCAATGGTTACATCTTTTAAATAACCCAGCTTGGCTAATTGCGCAGCAATAATAATTCCATTATCATTGAGTAAACTGGCCAGCAAAGGAGTAAATACAAACCAGCTGAGCACTCCACCTGCTACCAACACTCCGGCAATTTTTGGTCCGATTATATATCCTACTCCCAGATATTCGGGCGTAATTTCTCCACTCACTTTTGCAGAAGGGAAAAACTTTTGTGTTTGCTTGGTCATGAATGAAGGCGCTTCAACAATTACATGAAAAATTTTCTGCAATAGCGCATAACCAAAGGCAACACCCAATCCCAAAAATGCGGTGCGTGCAAAATCACCACCTTTCTCTCCTGCTTTTAACACCGAAGCACAGGCCGTTCCTTCCGGATAAGGCAAGGTTTTGTGCTCCTGCACAATCAGCGAACGTCTCAGCGGAATCATCATCATGGTTCCCAACATTCCTCCAATGATAGCCAAAGTAAGAATGGTGAAATAATTAAAGAAGCTGGCGCTTCCTGCTTCGCTTAAAAACAAAAAACCAGGAAGTGTAAACACCACGCCGGCTGCAATACTTTCACCCGCAGAACCCGTTGTTTGAATGATATTATTCTCGAGTATAGTTGTCTTTAAAAACTTTCTACCCAACGTAATAGCTAATACGGCAATGGGAATCGAGGCAGAAACCGTTAAGCCGGCTTTGAGTGCCAGGTAAACAGTGGAGGCACCGAAAATAATTCCAAAAGCAGCACCCGTTAAAATAGATTTTAGGGTGAACTCAGCCATTTTTGTTTCCGGAGAAACAAAGGGTTTGAAGGATTGATCAGACATAGGATACTTTTTGTATTGGCAAAAAAACAGGTGTTAACTGTTCATCAGTTTTTGAAGTTTGCGTGTAAGAATTAACAACATACCTGCAGCAATACCAGACATGACCACAAACAAAATGAAAAAGTCATATAGATTATTCATTTCATAGCCCATGAAATTGGTGGTTTTACCATCGGGGTATAAGGCACTAAGTAATCCGGCTAGTTTGTTGGCGCCGGCACTTGCTAAAAACCAAATAGCCATTAATAAGGATGCAAATTTCAACGGCGCTAGTTTATTGACCAGAGAAAGTCCAATTGGAGACAAACAAAGTTCGCCCCAAGTATGTAAGGCATACATACCCAATAACCAGATCATGCTCACTTTTGTTCCCACAGCAACATCCTTTACGCCAAAGGCAATCCATAAATAGCCAAGAGAAAGTAATAAAAGCCCCAAAGACATTTTAGTGGGTGAAGAAGGTTCATTTTTCCCCATCTTAAGCCATAACCAGGCAAAGACCGGTGCAAACAAGACCACGTAAATGGAATTCAGCGATGCAAAGAAACTGGCGGGCACTGTAAAAAAGCCAAGATCACGCTGAGTTTGTTCTTCTGCAAAAAAAGTAAGTGAGGCGCCAGCTTGTTCAAAGGCGCTCCAGAAAAATACTACAAAGAAGGAAACGCTGAATATCACGGCAACACGCTGTTTTTCGATTGTGCTCAAGGTCTTATCTGAAAAAATAACGTATCCAATCAAAATAGGAGCCGCTATCAAAACATAGGTTAAGTAATCCACTACGCGGGTATCAATATAGAGTGCTGCAATCATGATGGCAGATAACAATAGCAAGCCACCCATCATATTTAATGGACGAACCCAGGCAGCAGGTGCATTGGCAGGCGTTAGTCCTAATATGTTATTGTCCGGGTCCAACACATATTTTTTATGATAAACCAGTTGAACCAATACACTGATCAACATGGCAATTCCGCCAGCCAGAAATGCCCACTTGAAATCCTCAGGATTGCCAGTATCTCCTACCAATCCACAAATAATTGGACCCAGCGCACCTCCTACATTTATTCCCATATAAAAAATGGTGTAGGCGGAATCAGTTCTTCTGTCTCCTTTTGGATACAGCTGCCCTACCAGTGCAGAAATATTAGGTTTGAAAAATCCGTTACCCGTAATCATCAATCCCAGTCCTGAAAAAAACAAAATTGTGGAAAGCTCTGAAGAGGTTTGATAAACAGAGGCGCAGAAAAAAAGTACAAATTCGCCCAATGCCATCAAGATACCTCCGGCTATGATTGAACGCTGATTACCCCAATACCTGTCTGCAATATAACCGCCTAATAAAGGGGTCAGGTAAACCAGGCTGGTATAACTTCCATAAAGATGAGAGGCAAAGGCTTTGTCAAAAAGCAGGGCTTTTGTTAAAAACAAAACCAATATGGCTCTCATGCCATAGTAGTTAAAGCGTTCCCACATTTCAGTGGCAAATAAAACGGCCAATCCTTTTGGGTGGCCCGTAGAGGTAGTGGTGGCAGGCATAGGGTTATACTCGTTTAAGGGACTCAAAATAAAGATTATTATCTAACCCTCAATTAACCCAAGGCTAATTACTTTCGCAACTAACTTTTCTACCCTATCAACATGAAAATACTTTTATTAGGTTCCGGAGGAAGGGAGCATGCATTTGCCTGGAAAATCAGTCAAAGCCCCCTTTGCACATCTTTATTTATTGCACCGGGCAATGCAGGCACAAAAGGGTTGGGGCAACATTTTTCATTTAGTGTTACTGATTTTGAAGCAATCAGAGCTTGTTGTAAAGAACAGGCCATTGATATGGTGATAGTGGGCCCGGAGGAACCACTGGTCAAGGGTCTGGTTGAATTTTTACGAGCCGATCCACTTCTCCAATCCTTGTTGATTATTGGTCCCGGGCAACAAGGTGCCGCACTGGAAGGAAGTAAGGCGTTTGCCAAAGCATTTATGCAGCGGCATGGAATTCCAACCGCTTCTTACCGGGAGTTTACCCAAGAAAACTATCAGGAAGGGCGATCTTATTTACAATCACATCCCTTACCCATTGTTTTGAAAGCCGATGGACTGGCAGCAGGCAAGGGGGTTTTAATTTGTGCAACGCATCAAGAAGCCCTATTGGGATTTGAGGAAATGATACAGTCTTCAAAGTTTGGAGAAGCTGGAAAAAAAGTGGTTGTAGAAGAATTTTTACAAGGCATAGAAATCTCTGTGTTTGCGCTTACAGATGGAAAAAATTACGTGCTATTGCCCGAGGCAAAAGACTACAAACGAATTGGGGAGGGCGATAGTGGTTTGAACACAGGCGGAATGGGTGCGGTAAGTCCCGTGCCATTTGTAGACGCCATTCTTTGGGAAAAAATAAGATCTCAGGTAGTGGAGCCTACCATAATGGGGTTACAAAAAGATGATATTCCTTACTGTGGCTTTGTTTTTATTGGGTTTATGATAGTGAAGGGCGAACCCTTTGTGATCGAATATAATTGTAGAATGGGCGACCCTGAAACAGAAGTAGTATTACCTCGTTTGCAAGTTGATTTGGTGGAGTTATTGTCAGCAGCAGCCAAAGGGGAATTGAAAAATTATACCATTGAAACAGATTCAAGAACTGCTTGTACGGTGGTGGCGGTTAGCGGCGGGTATCCCGAAGAATATAAAAAAGGATATTCCATTCAAGGACTGGATCAATTACCAGACACTGCGTTGGTGTTTCATATGGGAACGCAGCAGGAGGGAGATCAGACCATAACCAGTGGTGGCCGAGTTCTAGCCGTAACCGCATTTGGTAATTCCGTTACTGAAGCAGCTGAGGCCGCTAGCAAGGTTCAGTCTGCCATTCAATTTGAGGGGAAATATTATCGACGAGATATAGGATTTGAGTTCAAATAGTTTCCTATCCATCCCGCTGCAATTAGTGCAGCAATCGATGTGGCTATAAAGGTGGCTTTGGCACCCCAGGTTACCCAAATGAATCCGGCAAGTATACTTGCCACTAATGCTCCGATGCTTTCAGTTGAGCTAAAAAAACCAAGAGCAGTTCCTCGTTCTTCAGGTGCTGATTGATTGCTGATCCATGCCTTGATCAATCCCTCTGTTGCCCCTGCGTAAAGTCCATAACAGCCAAACAAAAAAATTAGCCCATTGACACCCGGACTGCTTGCTAATCCGGCATAAACCATCGCATAAAGAAAAAACCCACCAACCAGCACCGGCTTGTATCCCAGTTTATCCGCAAGTGTACCTAAAAAAGGAGCAGTGCCGGCATAGACCAGATTGTAAAAAATATATATAGCAAGCGTTGCTGTATCCGCATCCAGTAAAACCTGCCCCCACTTGAAATGTTGCCCATCCAACTGCATTCTGGTAAATAAAATCAGGAATAAGTCTGCACTATTGAACAAAAGAAAGATCCAAAAACCGGGCATGATCTTTTGAAATGCAGGGCTGGCCCTTTTCCAGTAATGGAAATAGGAAAAGAATCCCCTTTGTTGCGCTATCGATGGAGTAAATTTTTTCTCACGGATAAAAAAAGTCAATAACACGGAAAGCAGTCCGGGAATAAAGGCCAGCAGGAACAACCTGCTAAATTCTCCGGGATATGTAGTTAGAAAGACCAAGGCCAATAAGGGTCCCAAAGCTGCCCCGAATGTGTCCATTCCCCGATGAAATCCAAAAACCTGCCCTCGGTTTTCAGCCCTGGCTTCTTGTGCCAACATAGCGTCTCGGGCAGCCGTACGTATTCCTTTCCCCAAACGATCCGTGGTTCGTGCTAAAAATACCCCAACTACGCTACTGGTTAGACCTATGATAGGTTTGGAGATGGCGCTTAATAAGTATCCCCATTGTACAAAAGGTAGTCGGGAACCTTTGCGGTCGCTCCAGGCACCAAAACTTCCCTTGCTGATTCCTGCTATAAAATTTACTACCCCCTCCAATGTGCCAATCAAAAGCACGCTAAACCCGATTTGTTTCAGGTAAACCGGGATTACCGGATATAACATTTCGCTGGCTACATCTGCTAACAGACTAACCAGCGATAAGATCCAAATGGTACGGGTTAAAATCCGCATGCTTGAAGTTACAATGAAACGGCTTTGAGAAGTTCTCAATTTCCCGCACCTTTGTTGCTCTAAAAAAGTGCGATAGAGTATGGGACTTTTTAATTGGTTTACGCAAGAGATTGCTATTGATTTGGGCACAGCTAATACGCTGATCATTCACAACGATGAAGTGGTGGTGAACGAACCTAGTATAGTTGCTTTGAATAGAAATAATCCAAAGGAAGTATTAGCGGTTGGAAAGAAGGCATTGATGATGCATGAAAAAACTCACGAGAGTATCCGCACGGTACGTCCGTTACGTGATGGAGTAATTGCTGATTTCAACGCAGCAGAGTTAATGATTCGTGAGATGATCAAATTGGTGTATCCTAAACGACCATTGTTGCCGCCAAGTTGGAGAATGATGATTTGTATTCCTTCATCTATTACCGAAGTAGAAAAACGTGCGGTTAGAGACAGCGCAGAACAAGCGGGTGCTAAAGAGGTATACTTGATTCATGAACCTATGGCTGCTGCATTGGGTATTGGTATTGATGTGGAAGAACCCGTAGGCAATATGATCATTGATATTGGAGGCGGAACAACTGGGATCACCGTAATTGCATTGGCGGGAATTGTTTGCGACCAATCTATTCGTATTGCTGGAGACGAATTCACGGCAGACATTATGGAAGCCTTACGTCGTTATCATTCATTGTTGATTGGAGAACGCACGGCTGAACAAATTAAAATTCAAGTGGGAGCTGCTTTAAAAGATATCGATAATCCTCCGGATGATTTTGCAGTAAATGGTCGCGACTTGGTTACCGGTATTCCTAAACAAATTATGGTGAGTTACCAAGAGATTGCTGAGGCATTGGACAAAAGCATCTTTAAAGTTGAAGAAGCCATTTTGAAAGCACTTGAGCAAACGCCTCCCGAATTAGCCGCAGATATTTATCGACGTGGTTTATACATCACAGGTGGAGGGGCCTTACTTCGTGGTTTAGATCGAAGACTGAGTGGCAAGATCAAGCTTCCTGTACATATTGCAGACGATCCATTGAAAAGCGTAGTGCGCGGTACTGGGATTGGATTGAAAAATTACGATCGGTATCCATTTATTATGCGTTAAAGAGCGCAATTAAAACGGGACTACGTTGCGTAACGTCATTCTATTTATTGGTCGGTATCTAACCTTTTTTACCTTTCTGTTTTTGCAGATTGTATCACTTTGGTTTTTGTTTAGTTTCAACAAGTTTCATCAAGCGTTGTTTTTACAATCCGCCAATGAAATAACCGGCGGAATCAATAAGGAATATAAAAAACTGGAGAACTTTTTTTTACAAGGGGAGGAGAATCGTCGTTTACATCTCATGAACGATTCTTTATTAAATCTCTTGTCGCATCAAATTACTTTGCCAGACACCACCCGTCAATTAGTAACGGACACTTTAGTAATTGATTCTTCTCGTCAATACAGACGCTATTATTTTAGACCGGCCAGCGTTGTTTATAATTCTACGAATAGTGAAAAGAATTATATCCAGCTCGATCGCGGTTCCATACATGGCATAGCAGAAAATATGGCTGTGTTAAATGCAGACGGAAGTGCTGTTGGCATTGTGGTACAGGTGAGTCCGCGTTTTTCTCAAGTCATGAGTTTGCTGCACGTACGCCAAAAAATAAACGTGGCGCTTCAACTTACCGGCGATTTTGGTACGCTGGAATGGGATGGTAAAGATCCAGGCTTATTGTTGTTAAAAGGACTACCTAAAAGTGTTCTGGTAAAATTAGGCGACCCTGTTGTGGTTAGTCGGTACTCTTTTAATTTCCCTCCCGATTACCCCGTAGGAACAGTTGCTGAAATTATCAATGATAAGGGTACAAATTTTTATTTATTGAAAGTAAAGCCGGCTGCTCGATTTAACCGTCTTCAGCACGTATCTGTGGTGGAGAATCTGCAGTATGCAGAGCAAGCCACCTTAGATCGGGAAGCGCGAAAAAAAATTGATGATACTAAAAGAAGTGGTCAATGAGAGAAATAATCAGAAACCTGCTTCGGTTAGCCCTTTTTGTATTTATTGAAGTGTACCTTCTTCAGCAAATGCCCCATTTGCATCGATTTATCTCTCCTTCTCTTTATTTCCTTTTTCTGCTTTGGCTGCCTTTTTCGATTTCCCCACGCAATTTGCTTTGGATAGGCCTTATAACAGGGTTGGTGATTGACTATTTCTTACAAAGCCCTGGGCTACATGCTTCCGCTTGTCTTTGGCTTTGTTTATTTAGGCCTTTTACGATTGGTATTTTGGCTCCTCGGGTAAACAGCGAGTTCAATTATCGTGAACCTTCTCCTCAATCCTTGCTTTGGGCTCCCTACCTGGTTTATATTTTCTTATTAACGCTGGTGCATCATACTTGGCTGGTGTTTCTGGAGTGGTTGAGCTTCGGGTCTTTTAGTGATTTTCTGATCAAAATTGTTGCCTCCACGGCTATTTCAATTTTATTGATTATTCCCATTGAATTACTATTTCCTCGCAACCTTTCTTCTCGATCCAATGCCGGCCGTTGATTTTGAAGCAAATTTGGAAAGCCGTTGTAGCCAACTTATTTTGCAATTGGTATAGTGATCCATGGCCATTTATAATCAATCCCGAAGCAATACAATACGCCTAATTGTAATTATCACTTTCTTGATAATTGCATTGCAATTATTCTATTTACAACTAGTGGACCGCCGATATGAACAGCTGGCAATGGACAATGCAGTATATCCTAAAGTTATTTATCCTGAACGCGGAGTTATTTACGATCGAAAGGGGAAAGCTATTTTAAATAACACCATCATTTTTGATTTGATGGTAACGCCTGCCGAAGCAAAGGGAATTGACACCTTGGAGTTTTGCAAATTGCTAAAAATAGACACCAGCGAATTTAGAAAGCGAATAGTGGAGGCTATTATTAAAAATACCAGTGTTAGACCTTCTGTTTTTAAAGCCATGCTCACCAAAGAACTTCAGGCAAGATTTGAAGAAAACAGTTGGCGCTTCCCCGGATTCAATTTGATGGAACGACCACTACGCACCTATCCTTATCATGCAGCTGCTCATATTCTAGGTTATATCCGTGAGGCAGATAAACGTGACATTGAGCGATCCAATAATTTTTACAGACAAGGAGATTATATAGGCAAAACAGGTTTGGAAGCTTATTACGAATCGGTGTTGATGGGGCAACGTGGAGTGCAGTATATGATTAAGGACAATAAAAACAGATTAGTAGGTGCGTATGAGGGGGGCGAATATGATACCGCATCTATTGCAGGAAGAAGTTTGCATACGCATATAGATATTGAATTACAACAACTGGCAGAGGCATTAATGAGCAATAAAGTGGGTGGATTGGTTGCTATTGATCCTAATACAGGAGGAATCCTCTCAATGGTATCTGGGCCTAACTACGATCCTAACGATCTGTCTGGTTCGGAAGGGAGTAAGAATTTTAGCAGAATGCAATTAGACGTTTCGGGGCCCATGCTTAATCGTGCCATTGCCGGACGTTATGAACCTGGATCTACTTATAAGCCCTTAGGTGCATTAATTGCGCTGAACGAAAAAGTAGTGAATGCTGCATACGGCTATCCCTGCGGAGGCAGATATACTTTGTGCGGGCATGGTAAACCAGAGTGTACGCATGCCGGTGGTGGACACGCAGCTAGCTTACGTTTAGCTATTGCCAATTCTTGCAATGCCTATTTTGCACACATTTATCGATTAACGGTAGACAATCCAAGGTATAAAAATGTCTATGATGGGTATTTGCATTGGAAGGAATATATGAATGCATTTGGGTTGGGAGTACGATTGGGAGTAGATCTTCCCAATGAAAATACTGGCGGTATTCCAGACACTGTGGTTTATAACCGGGAAAATGCAGGACGATGGACTTCTTGTACAAATCTTACATTAGGAATCGGACAGGATAAAATGCAAACAACGCCTTTACAAATGGCCAATGCCATGTGTATTATTGCTAACAAAGGATTTTATTATACACCCCATTTTGTTAAGGAGATCGAGGGAGAGGGACCTGCTGATCAAAACCGATTAAAGCAGTTTCAAAAGAAGCATAATGTATTGGCCAATATTCCTGACGCAGTTTTCAATGAAGTGATAGAGGGGATGAGTGATGTGGTAAAGGTTGGAACCGCCAGAGGAGCCCAAATTGAAGGAATAGAAGTATGCGCCAAAACAGGTACGGCAGAAAATTATACCATATTGGACCGACGTAGAATTAAGCTGCCCGATAATTCAATGTTTGTATGTTTTGCGCCCAAAGAAAATCCAAAGATTGCCATAGCGGTATTTGTTCAGAATGCTGGCTTCGGGGCAACTTGGGCTGCTCCTATTGCTCGAATGATGATGGAAAAATATTTAGTGGATTCACTAACTGCTTACAGCAAATTGGATTCAGCCAGAATTGCTTCTACCAATTTAATGCCCAGTTATTTTAAACGCTTACAGTATAAGGAAGATTCTATTAGGGCCTTCAAGTGGTTTCAGATTACTAAAGACAGCGCTTATATTGATCGTTTCTCCATGCAAGGTTCAACTATGGAGTTACCATCTCCATTCAAACAAAACCCTACGGAACAAGGTTTGCCTAATTGGATTATCCTTTTATCAAACAGTTGCTTGCCGGAGCGTGCAATAAAGCAAATAAAATTATTCTCGGCATGAGAAACAATGCTGCAATATCAAAGGGAATTGATTGGAGCCTGGTTTGGATCTATTTTGCTTTAATGGTAATAGGGCTATCTACCATCTTTGCGGCTACTTATCAGGAAGGAGACCCCATTCTGCAAAGCTTTATTGCATTTAAAACAGATTATAGTAAGCAGTTTTATTTCTGGGGTGTGGCCTTGGTGGTTGGGTTTATTATTATTTTGACCGATAGTAAATTTTTCCCAACCACCGCTAATTTCTGGTATGCCGTAGGGATTATTTTTTTGCTCCTGGTATTCCCCTTCCACTCCAGAATTAAAGGAACAGAATCAATCATTCGAATAGGAGCATTTAATTTTCAGCCAGCGGAGTTTTGTAAAATAGTTGTGGCCCTAGCGCTGGCAAAATATTTTTCACGTCCTGAAACTAATTTTAATCGTGCGGGGAGTCAGTTTACTGCAACAATACTGGTATTGATTCCGGTTGGCTTAGCTATTCTACAACGCGAAACAGGCTTGGCATTGGTTTATTTCTCCTTTTTTCTTATGATGTATAGAGAAGGATTACCATCCATCATTCCCACCATTGGTTTTTCTTTTGTTATTTTAATTATTGCCAGCATTCTTATTCCTCCCAATATCTTGGCCATACTGCTATCGAGCATAGCTGTGCTATTGATTTATTTTTCCCGAAGGCAGATTCGTAGGCGTCGCCAGATTTTAACCTCGATACTATTTATTTGGGCCATTGCCGTAGGCATACAACGATTTGCAGTGCCTTTTATATTTGAAAAAGTTTTACAAAAACACCAGGTAGAGCGCATCTACAATTTGTTTGGGAAAAACAATCCTTACGATCCCGAACAAGGGGTGTTGTCGGGAGATGCTTCCAAAAAAAAGAAGGAGAGTGGTAGCAGATATAATGTTCGTCAGTCAAAAATTGCCATAGGCAGTGGAGGATTTTTTGGAAAGGGAATCTTTAGTGCCACACAAACACGTTATGATTTTGTACCTGAACAACGCACCGATTTTATTTTTTGTACCGTGGGCGAAGGATTTGGTTTTCTTGGTAGCATGCTGTTATTAGGACTTTACCTAACGCTATTATTAAAAATGATCAATATAGCAGAACGACAACGTAGTACATTTAGTCGGGTATATGCTTATGGGGTTTTATCTGTTTTCTTTTTTCACATCGTGGTTAATATGGCCATGACCATTGGATTGGCCCCTGTTATTGGAATACCTCTCCCTTTTATTAGTTATGGGGGCACTTCTTTACTCACTTTTACCGTGTTACTTGCCATATTAATTCGTCTTGATGCCGATCGACAGATGGTAATTCGCTAATCCTACCTTTGCCGCATGAAAATTATTCCCCTGTCGGAAGGTTGGTTTACTGTTGACAAGACCAAACAATTTGTTCCCTTTCATTCAACACAGGATCAAGTACAATCTATTCCGTCTGACAGTTTGTTAGTAGAGATTCAGCCTTTTGTAGTGTGCACTACCAAGGATATTATTTTGCTAGATACGGGGCTGGGTTATCGTGTGGGAGGAACGTTGCAGTTGCATGCTAATTTATACAAGGCAGGTATTGAACCACTATCGGTTACTAAGGTTATACTTTCTCACTTACATAAGGATCACTGCGGTGGCATGATCGAGGTGGAAGGAGATTTAATTAAACCAGCTTTTCCTAATGCTACGTATTATGTGCAGGAGGCAGAATTACAACATGCCGCAGCGCATATTGGTTCCTCTTATCCTGCAACTCCTGTTGAATGGATTTCCTCTTATAGTAAAGTGGTTCGGTTACAGGGAAATCAACAAATAGATGATCTTATAACTTGTACACTTTCTGGCGGGCATGCCCGTTTCCATCAAAGCATCTTGATCAGTGAAAACAATAATATAGTTTTTTATGGGGGCGATGAAGCTCCTCAGTTACAACAGATGCGTCATCGGTTTGTAGCTAAGTACGATTTTGATGGCAGACGTGCTATGGAGTTGAGACAGCAGTGGTGGAAACAAGGCCAACAAGAAGGCTGGACCTTTCTCTTTTATCACGATGTAAAAAATCCTACTTTTTCTTTTCAGTTGTCTTAAAATCTTCGCGTAGGAGGAGGTGGCCCCATTTTGCGCTGACCACCTCTGCCACGCAAACGCTCTTCTTGAACATCTCGCAGAATTCTGATAAAATCCTCTTGCAAATCATAGATCTGTATAACTCTATTATCTCCTACGATAGGACTGAATTCTTTTCGATATCTCAATTGCAATTCAATTAACTGCTGACGGGCCAGCAATTTATCTTTTCGATTTTTTACCAAAGTTTCTCTCCATTCTTTTTGGTAGCGTGCAAAAATGGGTCCAAAGGCTTCTCGCTCCTCATGATTCATCCGCATTCTTTTTTGAATGAACAGGTTCATTTTTTCAGGAATCCTATCACCAAGTGGTGGTTGGGCCTGAATGAACCCAAGTGGAAGCAAACTAATTAATAGAAAAAAATATTTCATTGCATTTCAGTTATGGGAAAATCATTAAGCAAACGTTGAATTTCCTCTTGTTGTATACCTTGAATCAATAAAGCCACATCTTTGTTTTCCGTTTCTGCTGCAGTAGCATGTAGTGAAAAGGCAGAAGTCTGGTCTGTGTACAAGGAAATATGTTCTGCCGGCACTTCTTTAATCTCTTGCTTAGCCCATTGGTTAATGGAATCTACCCCTTCACCGGATGCTAGGTCAGCAAAATAGTAAAAACTGAAAAAAAGAATACCAATGGTAACAGCAGCTGCTACATAATATTTCAATTGAAGGGGTTGTAATTGAAATAAAACAGCTCTTTTCTCGGGCGCTGATTTTGCGATTGCAAGTAATTGCGCAGGCAACTGTTCAAAATACCCATTGGGCGCTTGAATGGTTGGCTGTTGCTGCTGCAGGGGTAGTTCTGGTATAAGCCGCTTAAGTTCGTCCTGAATTTCTTCTTTGATTTCCATTTGTCTTAGTTATGATAAGTTAGGCAGGTAGAGGTTTAATGATTCAAAATATATTGTTCAATTTTTTTAGCAGCGTGGTGATAGCTGGCTTTGAGCGCTCCTTCACTGGTTTCCAACAACTTACTCATTTGTTCATAGGGCATTTCCTGATAATAGCGTAGTATAAATACCAATCTTTGCCTTTCCGGCAACTGCTGAATGGCCAATTCCAGCTTCCATTCCAGTTTTTGCGCATCAAAATGTGCGTCTGCTTTTACGCTCTCTGCCCTTTCCTGGTCCTGTTCGCTGAGAGAAGCCAGCGATTTTCTTTTTTGTTGCTCCAGAAAGCTGAGGCATTCATTTGTAGCAATGCGATAGATCCAAGTATATAGCTGACTGTCCTCCCTGAATTTTTCAAGACCGTTCCAGATCCTTACAAATGTATTTTGTGCCACATCATTAGCATCCTCATGTGATACTACCATTCTTCTTGCCAACCAGTAGATTTTTTCCTGGTATTTTTTTGCCAATGCAGTAAATGCTGCATCCTTCGTGCTAGGATCACGAAACTCAAACAAAAGTTGTTGATCTGTGTAACGAGTCATGTACCGACTTATGGTTAGACCTTGAAGATACGATGAGGTTTAACCTTTGCGTTGTAAAGCACGCTCTGCTGCTGCTACAATATCTGGAATATCCAATTGATATTTTTTTAGCAACTGTGCCGGGGTGCCACTTTCGCCGAATGTATCCTTTGTGCCAACATATTCTATAGGCACGGGACAATGTTTGGCTGCTACTTGCGCAATGGAATCGCCTAACCCACCAATAATATTATGCTCTTCGGCGGTAACCGCGCAGCCTGTTTTTTGAAGTGAGGCAATAACAGCTGCCTCATCCAGTGGCTTGATAGTATGGATATTAATTACCTCCACGCTAATTCCTTTTTCTTCCAGTTGTGCACCAGCTTGAATGGCATTCCACACCATATGGCCACAGGCAAAAATGCTGATATCTTTTCCGGTAGAAAAATGTTGCGCTTTTCCGATCTCAAAAGGATAGGTAGATGTAAAAATGGGCCAAGCCGGACGACCAAACCGTAAATAAACTGGTCCTTGATAATCTGCTATTGCTTCAGTAGCCGCTTTGGTTTGTTCATAATCACAGGGAACAATCACGGTCATGCCTGGTAGCATTTTCATCAGACCAATATCTTCCAGGATCTGGTGTGTTGCTCCATCTTCTCCCAAGGTAAGCCCTGCATGAGAGGCACAAATCTTTACATTTTTATTGCTATAAGCAACGCTTTGCCGAATTTGATCATACACCCTTCCGGTAGAAAAATTAGCAAATGTGGTTGTATACGGAATCTTTCCTCCAATAGTAAGCCCTGCGGCTACCCCAATCATATTAGCTTCTGCAATGCCACATTGAATAAATCGCTCAGGAAACTCTTTCATGAATTGATTGAGTTTTAGAGAACCAGCCAGGTCGGCTGTCAATGCCACAATATTGGAATTTTTTCTGGCAGCGGCCACAATGCCATCGCCAAATCCACTTCGGGTATCTTTTGATCCGGTTGATTGTATGTCTTTAAGCATGGGCACAAAAGTAGGGGTTAAGCAATCAATTGAAAACTGTCTGTCCGGCTTTTAATTCTTGTTCCCATTTCCAGGCTGTGGCCATGATATCCTCCAACTGATACTTGGTTTCCCACCCAAGCACTTGTAGTGCTTTATCCTTGTTGGCAAAGATGGCAACTACATCCCCAGAGCGTCGGGGACCTATTTGATAATTAAGCGCAACGCCACTGGCTTTTTCAAAAGCATTGATTACCTCTAGCACGGTGTTTCCACTTCCGGTTCCCAGGTTGAATATTTCGCAAGATTCCTTGTTGCGTTCTTGTTCCAAATAACGAAGGGCCAGGGTATGGGCGTGGGCCAAGTCACAAACATGAATATAATCCCGGATACAAGAACCGTCACGAGTGGGGTAGTCTGCACCGTGTACCCAAAGTTTTTCCAATTTTCCGATGGCTGTTTGAGTAATGGCAGGCACCAAATTCTGAGGCTTACCCAGGGGTAATTCTCCAATCAATGCGGAAGGATGGGCCCCGGCAGGATTAAAATAGCGAAGCAAAACATGCTCTGCTGCAGAATTTTTTGCGTAGGTCTGAATTATTTGTTCACTGATCTGCTTAGTAGAACCATAGGGAGACTCTGCGGTTTTGGTTGGCGTTTGTTCCGTAACTGGAATTTTGTCCGGGTTGCCATATACGGTGCAAGAGGACGAGAACACAAAATGTGAAACTCCATATTCGTCCACACACTTTAAAAGATTAATTAGGGAGAACAAATTGTTTTCAAAATACAGAAGGGGTTGTTCCACCGATTCGCCCACTGCCTTGTATGCGGCAAAATGAATAACGCCACTGATATCGGTATGCTCTTCAAATACAGCACAGGTGTCCTCGTAATTGCAGAGATCTATTTTATAATGTTGAACTTTTTTCCCAGTGATTTTTTGAACGGCATCTAAAGCGGCAGCGTGAGAGCGGGAATTATTATCTATACAGATTACTTCATAACCGTTTTCCAACAAGTCAATTATGGTGTGCGATCCAATATAGCCACAGCCACCAGTTACAACAATTTTTGCCATAGGATTAGTTACGAAGCAAAACTCTGCAATTCTGTGACTGTTTGCAAGAAAAGATTAAAAGAATCGGAGCGACCAGTAAACAAACCCCGCCAATAAAGCACTTACAGGGATGGTTAGCACCCAGGCCCAGATTAAATTAATGGTTACTCCCCAGCGAACGGCTGATAAACGTTTGGTGGCACCTACGCCCATAATTGCTCCGGTGATTGTATGCGTGGTGCTTACCGGAATTTTTAATGCTTCTGTAAGAAAAAGCGTAAGAGCACCAGCGGTTTCCGCTGCTACGCCTTCAAAAGGAGTTACTTTGGTGATTCGCGTTCCCATTGTTTTTACAATTTTCCAACCACCACTCATAGTTCCAATACCAATGGCCGCGTAACATGCAATGGGCACCCAGTTGGGCATTTCCTCAAAATTACCGATCTGTCCTCCTGCAATTAATGCAGCGGTAATAATTCCCATAACTTTTTGTGCATCATTTCCGCCATGTCCAATACTGAAAGCGGCAGAAGAGACCAGCTGCAATTTTTTAAACCACAAATTGGAATGATGCGCATTTAGTTTATTCAAATAAAGCGCAAAAAAAGCCATGATTAGCAGAATAAAAGCCAGTAAGATCCATTTGAAGTTCTTAGTATAGAAAATTACTTGCGCGTAATAATTAGTATAAACCGTTTTTCCGGCTAATTTTTCAGGATCCACTACTAAGTTGCTTTGTAAAAAGTAAATAACGTAAGCAATAACCAGGCATGAAAATATTTTGGATTGCCAGCCTTCCCCGAATGAACTTAAAAACCAAAGGGACATAATAAAAGCCATTAGCATTCCAATAACAGGAGCCAAAAAAATGAAGCTAGCCGTTTTAAGGATAACAGCGGAGTTTACAGCATCAAGCCCTGCAGCAGCAATTCCTGCTCCGGCAAACCCACCAATAAGCGTATGGGAAGAAGAAGAGGGAATGCCAAACCACCAGGTTAACAGGTTCCAGGCAATTGCCGCAATTAAACCGGCAAAAATCACCTTCATCATGTTGGCGCCACTTACCACATCGGCATTTACTGTTTTAGCCACAGTGTTAGCCACACCATGATCTTTGAAAATAAAATAGGCTACAGAGTTGAATATGGCAGCCCAAAGCACAGCCTGAAAAGGGGTAAGCACCTTGGTTGAAACCACCGTAGCAATGGAGTTGGCCGCATCATGAAAACCATTGATGAAGTCAAATATCAGTGCAAGAACAATAATGGAGATTAAGAAATTTGTCATGAGAAGTTTATGCGTATTTGAGAACAATGGATTCAATCACATTACTGGCGTCCTCACATTTATCGGTGGCCAGTTCCATTACCTGATAAATTTCACGGATCTTGATCACCTCCTTAGCGTCAGCTTCGGTAGCAAACAAGCGTTCTATACTCATGTCAAAAACATCGTCTGCCTGGTTCTCAATGCTATTGATCTTTATCATTGATTCCGTGATGGCCTTGATATTTTTCAAATCACGAAGTTGCGTAACTGCTATTTTCACTTGCTGACATCCTTGCTCAATTAATTCAGCAAATTTTTGCATGCCCATGTCATTAGTGTTGACCCGATAAAAGTTCATTTTTTTAGCAGACCCATAGATATAGTCCGCAATATCATCCAACGAAGTAGCCAGGTAGTGAATGTCTTCCCGATCAAAGGGAGTAATAAAGTTTCTGCCCAACTCGGTAAACAATCTATGCGTGAGATCGTCATTTTGATGCTCCAGATCTTCAATTACGGCAATTAACTTGGCTCTTTTATCAATATCTGTTTCTGCTACTGCTGCTTTTAGCTGAGTGCCCATTTTGGTAAGGTTATCTGCAACGCTTTCAAAAAGCTCAAAGAAGACGGTGTTCTTTGGTATGAAAATTTTTAGAAATGAATTAAGTCCTGACATATGGGAGGTTTATTTTTTCAAAAATGTGGGACGAAGATAAAGTCCTTGTACAAGCAGTAAACAATATCAAAAGACTTAATAATTAATTAATATTCGGGATTAAAATCTGCCTCAACTTTGCCCAAGATTTGGAGGCATTGCCTGTTTATAATAAAACCTTATCAATCACTTGAAAAAGAAATTGTTTGATTATTGCGCTTTGGTGCTGATGATAGCTTTGCTAATCTGTTCCAATACAAACATTTATGGACAGATGGCTGGAGAAGAGAAACCTAAAAAATGGTTTGAGTCCGTAAATCTCAGGGGATACGCACAAGCCCGCTACAACAGACTTTTTGAAACTAATTCTCAACTAAAGTGTAAACAGTGTGATCGCAGTTGGGGTGATAATGGTGGGTTTTTTATGCGTCGGATTCGGTTGATCTTTTCCGGACAAATAAGTCAACGGGTCTACTTTTATATTCAGCCTGATTTTGCAAGCAACGCTTCTTCCACTTCTCTGCATTTTGGTCAAATACGGGATGCCTATTTTGATTTGGGGCTAGACAAGGAAAATACATTTAGGGTCCGCGTTGGTCAGAGTAAGGTCCCTTTTGGTTTTGAAAATATGCAATCCAGTCAAAATCGTTTACCACTTGATCGCGCAGACGCATTGAACAGCGCTGTATCAAATGAAAGAGATATGGGCGCTTTTTTCTATTGGGCACCAGCTGCACAACGTAAATTATTTGCCGATCTGGTACGCGATGGATTAAAGGGAAGTGGGGATTATGGAATTGTTGGGTTTGGACTATATAATGGTCAAACGGCAAATCGTCCGGAAGCAAACAATAATCGTCATAAAGTAATAAGACTAACCTGGCCCTTTCAATCAGGAGATCAAATCATTGAAACAAGCATACAGGCTTATTCAGGCAAATACACTTTTTCCAAAGATCAACTCTCTACCGGAGTAAAGGCAAATCCCCAATTGACTTACATAGACCAACGTGCCGCTGCTTCTTTTATCTTATATCCCAAACCACTAGGGATTCAAGCAGAATATAATATAGGACGGGGCCCTCAATTTGATAAGCTTAGCGATTCTGTTTCTACAATGCCTTTATCGGGAGGCTATGTTACGCTTTCGCATTTCAATAAACTATCCAAAGGAAAAATCCTAATCCCTTTCACCCGCTATCATTTTTATGATGGAGGTAAAAAGCACGAACTAGATGCCAGAAGTTATAGCGTTCGCGAGCTAGAAATTGGATTTGAATGGCAGCCTGTTAAACAATTTGAACTGGTGTTGATGTACACTATTTCTGCACGTCGTTTTGAGGATTATATTAAGCAGGAAAACCTGCAAAAAGGAAGATTACTAAGGGTTCAGGCGCAGATCAATTTCTGATCACTCACTTAAAATTTTAAGTAAAAAAAGTTAATGCAAGGGAAGGGTGAATCCTATAGTTGTTCCAACCTGTGCGGTACTTCTAACATGAATCGTTTCTTCGTGTGCTTCAATAATATGTTTACAAATGGCAAGACCTAGACCACTGCCGGTGATATCTCGACTACGCCCGCTTTCTGTTCTGTAAAAGCGCTCAAAAATTCTGGAGAGATCCTTTTCGGGAATTCCAATTCCATCATCAGAAATCTCAATAAGCGCACGTTGTTCCTCAATTTTATAGATACTGGCAATAATTTTTCCATGCTGTTTTCCATACTTAATGGCGTTTTCTACCAAGTTCAGCAGCACTTGTTTGATTTTGACCTCGTCCGCATATACCAGCAATGGCGATGTGGAGCCTTTTTTTATTTCACAATAAATTTCCGCAGCATTGGCCTTGTGACTAAGCGCATCGAATACAGCAAGAATAACTTCTTGAATAATAAAAGGTTTTTTTGCAAGAGGAAGTTCTCCCCGTTCTAATTTTGAAATTTGTTCAAGGTCTGCTAATAGATTAGAAAGCCTTTCCACATTTCTGGAAGCATTTTCTAAATATCGATTTGCAAACGCAGGATCCTGCATTGCTCCTCCTAATAACGTTTCAATATAACCCTGTATGGCAAAAATGGGCGTTTTGAACTCGTGCGATAAGTTTTGAAGAAACTCCTTTCTAAACTGTTCATTCTGCCTTAGCAATTCCATTTCTTGTTGATTCTCCCTAGCCCAATCCTCTACGTCTTTGCTAACTTCTTCAATTGTTTTTTTGGGTAATAAATACTTATAGTAGATCTCTTCTTTTTTGGTGGCTTTGGTTTTATGGATGAACTTATAGATCAGTTTTATCTTTCGATCAATAAACCGTTCCAATAATGTAGCTATTACCAAATAGCTAATGCCGAATATCATCACAAAGGAGAGCAGGCCCAATTCCCATTTTCCGGTGGCCCATATGACCAACACGCTTTCTGGCGCCGATAGAATCAGTGCTGCTAGCAGGGAGAGTTGTCGAGGGGTAATATTCCTTTCTGTGCTTGCCATAAATTAGTTAGCCTAAAGTTAAGACGGATCAAGGGCTATAAAGAAAACTTATAACCAACCCCTTTAATGGTTTTAATACAATCCACGCCTAACTTCTGCCTGATTTTTCGAATATGTACGTCAATGGTCCGGTCTCCTACAATCACTTCGTTGCCCCAAATTTGTGAGAGAATTTCATTTCGCACAAAAACACAATCCGGCTTTTGGGCTAAGAGAAACAAAAGTTCAAATTCTTTTTTTGCCAGCGTAATGGCATTGCCTTGAACCGTTACCGAGTACTTTTCTGGATCAATACGGATAGTGCCAATTTCCAGCGGGCTTTTTGATGTGTTATGCTGTCTTCTGAACAAAGCTTGCAGCCTACTCAATAATACTTTAGGGCTTATGGGTTTTCCTATATAATCATCAGCACCGGTTTCAAGTCCTTTAATAACCGATCCATCGTCGTTGAGTGCGGTTAACATCACAATTAAGGTGTTGTTAAATTGTTGTTGAGATCTAAGTAAATGACACAGTTCAACGCCTGATTTTTTTGGCATCATTACATCCAGCAAAATAAGATCCGGTATATTTTTTTTTGCCTTATCAAGCGCCTCGTCGCCATCTTTTGCCAATGTAACTTCATAGCCATCGGCAACGAGATTATAGTGCAATAGCTCACGGATATCGGGTTCGTCATCAACAATCAGCACTTTACGGACCTTGCTTTCCATGAATGGTGTTTGGGCAAATTTACCTCATATTTCTTCCAAACATTTTTAATAATTTATAGGAGAACAAGAGCGGATGACCACTTATTATAATGGCCGAACAGTAACTTTGGGCTCAAATGCCCACCATTTTTAGAATAGTAATTTTCTTGCTTTTTTTAGGCTTTGCATTTTCTGATGCAATTGCTCAACCCGGTAATGGCGCATTCCAAGTACCTGCAGATTATAAACCAGAATTTCGGAGAGAACGCAATCACGAGCTTATTCAATTGGAACAGCGGCTGATTATGGACGGAGATGGTAGCAAGGACAATCGATTTACCCCTGGGGAACATGAAGCACTCAATACTGCGCTGACTCATGCGCTCCTGCAAGAGGTCAATCGGATGGCTTATCAAATTGAAACAGATCCGGTTTTTGATCATCGTCTTAAGGTAAACTATTTGGTTGGGTTAGAAAGTTTGTTGAAATTTTTCAGAGAGCATTGGAAGCGCAATGGAATAGAGGGGGTGAACCCACAGTACTTATCACTCTTAATTGCTAATTACGAAGCCTGCGTTACCAATGATAAAAATGGGATCAGCATTGCGCCCTTGGTAACACGCCTTCCTTATGATGTTGGCAACAACTTGTTGGCCGCAGGTATTTTTGAGAAAAATCCGGGCTATCAAATTTGCCGGGAAAACTTATTGCTCAAATATTGCACCCTATTGCCCGAAAGAACATTTTTTGTGTTGCAGAAAAATCCAGACGTACAATTTGCCGATAGTTTAATAAAAGCTGTTGCTCGAAAATTTTCATATCAGTTGTATGATTATGCAGCAGCCGGTGACCGCTTGGGTCAACGAATACGAGCTATTCAGGATGATGCATTTGTAGTTTTGATTGCTAGAATGTCGCAGAGCAAAAGCGGGCAACAATATTTTCCTTTTGTAGATCATATTTTACAAGGAAAAACTACGCTGGAGCAAATCGATGCGGTAAAAGAAGACACGCTTGGCTATTACCGGTTATTAGTAGCCACACAACAAGATTATGTCAAGCGTGCTATCCGGGGTGATACGGCCATGGAAGCAAAAGCATTGGCTCGTCGTTTAGAGGATAAGGCACGTTCACAATTTGTTACGGTCATTAATGGATTACACAACGAGAAGGATTTACAAGTTCGTTTTAAAATAATACAATCACTGAGTGCAGCTGAACTGTACTATTTAGCGGTTTTGTCGGATGGTACTATTTATACTTCCAGCTTTGTGCGGGGAATTTATCCGTTGATGATGTTGCGTATTGGTAATAGAGGTGATTCTTTGCTGAAAGAAGTGCGCTTTGATCGATATCGGAAGTTTATCAAGATGGCAGCGGCTTTCAACACATTGGACAATTTTCTGGCTTCTTTCCCAGCTTCTTCCAATAATAGCATCGAGGATCCGGCCAATACACTGATGCGCGCTTTTGTAAAAAATCTGGACAAAACAGATGGACTGGAGGATGGGGCCGATGTGGCAGATTCCTATGCTAGCATTGCAGAAAATCTCCCACATGTTGCCAGCCGAATGCTGGAAAATATTCGTGAAAATCAACAAGAAGCGGTCAGACAGGGAAGTCGTAAAGGAGTAGTGATCTATTCAATTCTTGAAAAATTATTTTTATCGGCAGATAGCACTCAAACCATTGATCTGACTAAAGAATTAGGGATTCCCCCAGTTTATAAAGTCCCTTTCAAGGATCTGGCTGATGATAGCGGGGTGGTTCACGTACAATTATTTATATATGGCGACAAAGACGGCATTGTGGTATTCCCCGGACTTGTTAAAATGTTCAACAATAGTAATTGGAAAATTGACCCTTCCAATAAATATTGGGTTAAGATTAAATCTGCTAAAGGGAAACCAGTTACCCTATATCTGAACCGCCCTTTACCTGAGGAGCAAAATGAGGATGCCCAGGCGCAAAAAGAGTTAAATAACTATCTCCAGCAACAAGGCATTACTCCACGCATAACCATTAACAGAGGGCATAGTTACAATGCCCCTTATACAATTGCGCAAATGTCCCCTGCTTCTAAAATAGTTTTTATGGGTTCTTGTGGCGGCTATAACATGATACACGATATTTTGGTAAAAGCACCAGATGCCCACATTATCGGAACCAAGCAGATTGCTGATGCCCCTGTTAACAACCCTTTTCTGCGTTTGCTCATGGAAAAATTACGAACTGGAAATGATATCGAATGGATCGGTTTTTGGAAGGAACTTGACCATATTGTAACCGATAAGATCTTTGAGGATTATGTGCCTCCACATAAAAACCTGGGTGCGCTGTTTATCAAGGCGTACACTAAAGCCATGTAATTTTCCCGAATCAGGGGGGCCTGATTCAGGCCTGAAATACCCGGTTCAATTTGCCGTTTTTCTTCGGTTTTTCAACCCTTGACCCCTATCTTTGCGCAAAATTTCGAGGCAGGTATGTGCTGTAGCCCCAAAAACAACTTTAAAGCCCTTCTTTTTATTCTGGTTTTTGCCTTTTCGCCATTGGTATTTAAGGCTCAGGACCATTCACAACATGAAGCCCAGCCGGATGCGCATGCCACCGAAACCGGTGCCGCAACCCCTGCTCATGAAGCTCCTGCCAAGGAAAAAAAATTTGATGCCGCCGAAGTTATTTTTGGTCACGTATTAGATGGGCACGAGTATCATTTCATGGATATCGGAACCCATCCGGTTACACTTCCCTTACCCATTATACTTTATTCGCCAAGCCGTGATACCTGGGATGTTTTTATGTCCTCTCATTTTGAACATGGACATGCAACTTATAAGGGGTATACCTTGCTTACCAAGCATACTATTCACGAATTAGAATTGGATCAAAATAAGTTTTCTGAAGGCACCATCATTCCACTTGATGCCAATGGAAAATACGACCCCGCCGTTACTTATTATGATCTATCCATGACGCGTAATGTGGTTCAAATGCTTTTGGCATTGATCATATTTACCGTAATTATGTTCCGTGTGGCAGGACGTTACAAAAAAGGAGTGGGAGTTACATCGGCGCCACAGGGTTCGCAAAGCTTATTGGAGCCCATCATTACATTTGTGCGCGACGAAGTAGCCAAGCCTAATTTAGGTCACAAATACCAACGCTATTTACCTTTTTTATTGACTGTTTTCTTCTTTATTCTTGTCAATAATATTTTTGGATTGATTCCCGGATCGGCCAACGTAACCGGAAATATTGCATTTACCGTTGTGCTGGGTTTACTTTCGTTTATAGTTATTTTATTTAGTTCCAATAAACATTACTGGGGCCATATTTTCAACCCTCCCGGAGTGCCACTGGGTGTAAAATTTATTTTAGTTCCCGTTGAATTTTTAAGCGTATTCATTAAGCCGTTTGCATTGATTATTCGTCTTTTTGCCAATATGGTGGCCGGACACATTATTATAATTTGTTTGATATCGCTCATTTTCATATTTGGCGAACTAAGTCCCATTGCCGGTTGGGGCGCAGCACCCTTATCCATTGGATTTACCGTATTTATATACCTGATCGAAGTGCTGGTAGCATTTCTTCAGGCATTTATTTTCACCATGCTCAGTGCCGTATTTATTGGTCAAGCCCTGGAGGGCGACCATCATGATGCAGCAGATGGAGCGCATCATTAATTTTTATTTTTTAACCCTCAATATAACCCACATGGATCTTATGAATGTAATGCTGCTAGCTGAAGTTGCAAATGCAGGTGGTGCCGTAGGAGCAGGTCTTGCTGCTATTGGAGCCGGTATTGGTATCGGACAGATTGGTAAAGGAGCCCTTGAGGCCATTGCCCGTCAGCCTGAAGCCAGCAACGACATCCGCGGCAACATGATCTTGACAGCTGCCCTTGTAGAAGGAGCTGCGCTGTTTGCGATCATCGTAGGCTTTTTGGCCATGGTACTCTAAGTACTGGTCACCTAACTACTGCGTCCTATGCACAGGGCGGATGGCGCAGTAGTTCACTTTAAACAACAAAATTCATTATAGCATGAATCTGTTAACTCCTGGTTTTGGTCTGCTGATTTGGACGCTCCTAGCGTTTCTAGTAGTCTTTTACCTGCTTGCAAAATTTGCATGGCCTGCTATCATCAATGGATTGAACGAACGCGAACAAAGCATTGCTTCTTCCTTGGAAACAGCCAAGCGTGTTCAGGCTGAGATGGTGCAGTTGAAAAACGACAACGAAGCTTTATTGGCAAAGGCACGTGAAGAGCGTGCGCAATTGCTAAAAGAAGCCCGCGAAACAAAAGACCGCATCATTGCCGAATCCAAAGAGCAGGCAAAAATGGAAGCCAATAAAATTATGGCAGAAACACAAGCTGCTATTCAGGCGCAACAAATGGCTGCACTTACTGAAGTAAAAAACCAGGTTGGAAAGTTGGTGATTGAAGTCAGTGAAAAAGTACTTCGAAAAGAACTAGAAAATAAGGCTGCGCAGGAAGCGCATATTAAAGGCCTTGTTGATGGTGTTAAAATGAACTAATTCCACCCCATGCCTAATCCACGTTTAGCTGCCCGATATGCCAAATCCCTGCTGGATCTTTCTGTAGAGAAAGGTCAGTTGGAGCAGGTTTATGCCGATATGCAGTGGTTACATGAAGTGTGCAAGAATAGTCGGGACTTTGCAAACATGCTCCGTAGCCCCATCATCAAATCTGATGTGAAGGGTAAAATTATACGCGCTGTTACACAAACGCATTTGAACGAGTTGACCAATGCTTTCAATCAATTATTGGTTACCAAAAACAGAGAAAGTTATTTACCAGAGATCTGCACGGCTTTTATCAAAACGTATAAAGAACAGAAGGGAATTAAAACCGTTCAATTGACCACAGCATCTCCGGTAACAACCGAATTGAAACAGTCCATATTAGAGCAGGTGAAAAAATCCGGAGGGTACACGCAGGTTGAACTACAAGAAAAAGTTGATCCAGCGTTGATCGGTGGATTTGTATTGCAAGTAGACGATAAGCTAATTGATGCCAGCGTGGCCTACGACCTAAAGGCTATCGCAAAACAATTTGAGAACAACGATTTTGTATATAAGATCAAATAACAAGTAAATCAAGTTATATGCCAGAGATTAAACCCGATGAAATTAGTGCCATACTCAGACAACAGCTGAGTAATTTCAATGCTGCTGCTGACCTGGAAGAAGTAGGCACGGTATTACAAATCGGAGATGGAATTGCCCGTGTATATGGTTTAGGAAATGTACGTTATGGCGAACTCGTGGAATTTGAAAATGGTGTACGTGCCATTGCCCTAAACCTAGAAGAAGATAACGTGGGTGTGGTATTGATGGGAGAAACCGGAGGTATTCAAGAAGGTGCTAAAGTAAAACGTACCGGACAGATCGCTTCTATCAAAATGGGTGAGGGAATGTTAGGTCGTGTAGTAAATACTTTAGGACAACCCATCGATGGTAAGGGTCCGATTACCGGCGACCTATATGAAATGCCATTGGAGCGTAAAGCACCCGGGGTAATTTATCGTGAGCCTGTAAAAGAGCCATTGCAAACAGGTATCAAAGCTATCGATGCCATGATCCCTATCGGACGTGGTCAGCGTGAGTTAGTAATTGGTGACCGTCAAACCGGAAAAACCGCCATTTGCTTAGACACCATTATCAATCAAAAAGAATTTTACAAAGCAGGCAAACCTGTTTACTGTATTTATGTGGCTATCGGACAGAAAGCTTCTACCATTGCAGGTGTAATGAAAACATTACAGGACAATGGAGCCATGGATTATACCATCATTGTGGCGGCTTCGGCCTCTGATCCGGCACCACTTCAATTCTATGCACCATTTGCCGGTGCTGCCATTGGAGAATTTTTTCGTGACACCGGTCGTCCTGCATTGATCATATATGACGATCTTTCAAAGCAGGCGGTTGCTTACCGTGAGGTTTCCTTGTTGCTTCGTCGCCCTCCCGGACGTGAGGCTTACCCTGGAGACGTATTCTATCTGCACAGTCGTTTGTTGGAGCGCGCCGCTAAGGTGATCAATGATGATAATGTAGCCAAGAACATGAATGATGTTCCGGATAGCATTCGTCATTTAATCAAAGGAGGAGGATCACTTACCGCACTTCCGATTATTGAAACACAAGCGGGCGACGTGTCTGCTTATATTCCAACCAACGTAATTTCAATTACGGATGGTCAAATATTCCTGGAAACCAACCTATTCCTTTCTGGAATTAGACCCGCCATTAACGTGGGTATTTCAGTAAGCCGTGTGGGAGGTAATGCACAGATCAAGTCCATGAAAAAAGTGGCAGGTACCCTTAAATTAGACCAAGCACTTTACCGTGAGTTGGAGGCCTTCTCCAAATTTGGTGGAGACTTGGATGCTGCTACCAAGAATGTAATTGACAAGGGAGCACGTAACGTAGAAATTTTGAAGCAAGCTCAATACACTCCATTTACCGTGGAGAAGCAGGTAGCTATCATCTACCTTGGTACAAACGGATTATTAAGGGATGTTGCCGTTAATCGCGTGAAAGAGTTTGAAGAACATTTCTTAATGGAAATGGAAAACAAACTTGCAGATGTGATGGCAGAATTCAAAAAAGGTAGTCTGCCTGAAGAAGGTATCAAGAAAATGGTGGAGCTTGCCAAAGGTTTGATCCCTCAGTATAAGAAGTAGTTGATCAATCTTCTATCGCTTCATCTTTTGCATTGGCAAGCATTGCCCTGGAACTGATCCGCAATGGATTGCTTCTATCTGCTGCATAACCCTTACGTTGGTTGATAATATCAATACAAGTAAAAGCAGCTGTCATAAATGAAGTAGGGTCTGCACTATTTTTTCCAGCAATATCAAATGCCACGCCATGATCGGGTGAAGTGCGTATTACAGGAAGCCCTGCCGTGTAGTTAACTCCATCACCTCCGGCCAATGTTTTAAAGGGCACCAATCCCTGATCATGATACATGGCCAACACGGCATCAAATTGCGCATAGCTTCCTCTGGCAAAGAATGCATCGGCAGGGTAAGGCCCTACTGCAAGAATGTTATTATTCTTTGCTTCTTTAATAGCCGGACCAATTATAGATTCCTCTTCTTTCCCAATTAACCCCTCATCGCCAGCGTGAGGGTTTAAACCCAGCACCGCAATACGTGGTCTGTTTATGCCAAAATCCTTTTGTAGACTTTGATGTAAGGTTTGGATTTTAGAGATAATTTTCTCCTTGGTCAATTGTCCGGCTACTTGCGCAACGGAAACATGTTCCGTAACCAAGGCTACCCGTAATGCAGTTGCCGTCATCAACATGACCACCTCCTTGGCTCCAAAAAAATCTTTCAAGAATGGAGTATGTCCAGTATAGGCAAAATCAAAGGACTGAATATTTTTCTTATGAATAGGAGCGGTCAATAAACCATCAATTTGTTGCTGCTTCAAAGCGGATACAGCAGTTTTCAAGGAAAGCACACCGTACTTACCGCCCTCTGGTGTAAGTTCTCCTGGGGTAATATTTACTTCTTCTTCCCAGCAATTGAAAACGTTGATCTGTTTATGATTAATTCGATTCAATTCTTTACAGCTGGTATAATTCAAGTTGCAATCAGGAATGGTTTTCTTGTAAAAATTAATAGCCTTGTTGGAAGCAAAAATCACAGGGGTGCAGTGATCCAGCATTCTGCTGTCCATAAATGTTTTGATGATGATTTCAATGCCAATACCATTAAGGTCTCCACAAGAAATGCCAATTACCGGTTTGGGTGTATTCATGCTTTTGAATTGCAGTAAAATTACGAATAATTGCTTGGCCAATCCGAGTACATTTGTAGCCATGTACACCCTGAAAAAATCCCTTGGCCAACATTTTTTGCAAGATGAAAACATTTGCAGAAAAATTGTGGAGGCCTTACAACAGCGGCCTGTTCACCAGCTGTTAGAGGTTGGTCCGGGGGGCGGTGCACTCACCAAGCATCTTCTTAATCTTCCCGGCCTTTCTTTTAAAGCGGTGGAATTAGATCAGGAAAAAGTGGAATACCTCCTAAAAACTTATCCGGCTTTGGAAGGAAAAATCATTCACCAGAGTTTTTTGGATTTGCAACCTCCGTTTCAAGGAATCTTTACCGTAATTGGCAACTTTCCCTATAATATTTCTACGCAAATACTTTTTCATGTTTTGGAGTGGCGCCAACAAATAGATGTGGTAATAGGCATGTTTCAAAAGGAAGTGGCACAGCGTGCCGCAGCTTCGCATGGAAGTAAAACCTATGGTGTATTAAGTGTATTGATTCAGGCATTTTTTGAGGTTGAATATTTATTTGATGTGGCACCCGGATGTTTCAATCCGCCACCCAAAGTAAATAGTGGAGTTATTCGGTTGTGCCCACGAAAAGTATCGCCACCCATGCGAAGTGAAAAGGAGTTTACCCTATTAGTAAAAACGGCCTTTAACCAACGGCGCAAAACATTGCGCAATGCTTGTAAATCTCTTTTTGATCAATCCACGCTGGCCGATTCTTTATTTTTAAAAAGAGCGGAACAACTTTCTGTAGAAGAATTTGCTGCATTGAGTTTTCGAATGCGGCAGTCCGGGACTGCTTAATTTTGTAGGTTCAGTATGAGTTCAACAATGTCACAACATATTGTTTTGATCACCGGTAATGCACATCCTGTGTTAGCCAGTTCATTGGAGGCGGCTGGTTATAAAGTGGATCAACGGTCAACCATTTCTCAAGAAGAGGCCAGCGCTTGTATTAAAAATTATACCGGACTTATTTTAACTACACGGATCAAAGCAAATCAAGCACTTTTACAAAATGCAGTGCTGCTAAAGTGGATCGGCAGGTTAGGAAGTGGCATGGAATTGATCGATACTGATTTTGCCGCCCAGCAAGGAATTGTTTGCGTCAGCAGTCCGGAGGGAAATCGTCTTTCTGTTGCGGAGCATGTATTGGGAATGATCTTAGGGCTGAATCATAAAATAGCTGCTGCTGATCTGGAAATTCGTAACCGCCAATGGAGAAGAGAACTGAACCGGGGTATAGAATTGAGTGGTAAAACAGTGGGTATTATTGGATTTGGTAATACCGGTGGTGAACTGGCCAGATTATTAGTTCCATTCAACGTTAACTTGCTGGTTTACGATAAATATAAAACTGGCTTTGGTAATGAATTTGTGAAGGAATCCACGCTCGAAACCATTCAACAACAAGCTGATATTATTAGTTTTCATGTACCCCTCACTAATCTTACTTCGGGTATGGTTAACACCCAATTTTTAAACATGCTGCAAAAGCAACCCCTGTTAGTGAATACATCTCGGGGTGGTATTGTTAACCTGGAACAACTAATTCTTGCTTTGGAACAAAAAAAGTTAAGGGGGGCAGCACTAGACGTACTACCCAACGAAAACCTAAGTTCTTACACACCCCTTGAGAATGAACAACTTGAGCAGCTAATTCAGCGGGAAAATGTATTGCTTACCCCGCATATAGCAGGATACAGCATAGAGGCTTTTGAAAGAATGTCTACCATTTTATTGGGTAAGCTAGGGATCAAGGTGGTTTTTTAAATGTTGTATATTTGCACTACGCGCAACGCTTCGGTAACTACTGAGGCGTTGCTCTTTTTTAACAACAAGCCAAGAGAATGAGTACTATTCAGTATGTAACACAGGAAACCTTAGCGCAAATGAAAGCTGAAGTGCAGCGTATGCGCGCAGTGGATCGTCCGGCAGCCAGCAAAGCCATTGCAGAAGCCCGTGAAAAAGGGGATTTAAAAGAGAATGCCGAATACGATGCGGCCAAAGAGGCCCAAGGTATATTAGAGGCACGCATTGCTGCGCTTGAAGGAGTGTTGGCCAATGTGCGCGTGCTGGACGAATCTGCCATTGACACCAGCAAAGTTTCTATTTTAACCAAAGTAACCCTTACCAATCTTAAAAACAATAAGCAGGTTGTTTACAAAATTGTAAGTGAGAATGAGGCAGATCTCAAAGCCGGAAAAATTTCTGTGACTTCTCCTATTGGAAAAGGAATTCTTGGTAAGAAAACAGGAGAAACAGCGGAAGTGGTAGCTCCGGCCGGCACATTAAATTTTCGAATTGATTCTATCACGGCAGGATAAATTTTAAACTATGACTTTGTTTTCCAAAATCATCAATGGTCAACTTCCCTGTTATAAGATAGCAGAGAGTCAACAGTTCATTGCATTTCTGGATGTGTTTCCACTTCGCGAAGGACATGTGTTAGTGGTGCCTAAAATAGAAGTTGATAAAATTTTTGATCTACCGGATTCTTATTTGCAGGAAATGTTAGTTTTTGCCAAACCTATTGCCAAGGCCATTGAAAAAACATTTCCCTGTGCGCGCTGCGGGGTGGAGGTAATAGGATTGGAAGTTCCTCATGCGCATATGCATTTAATTCCCATCAATACTGCTAATGATTTGAATTTTGCGCAACCGGGAAAAATAAAAGCAACGGATCAAGAGCTACAACAAGTACAAGAAAAGTTACTTGCAAACCTATAGCCGATCGGGGTTTTGCGCAATAAATTCGGCCCAACTTTTTTTACGTCCCTTTTTTAATAAAGGATTTCCGCTTGTTTCCAAATGATGGCAAAACGCAACAGCCAAAGCATCGGTTGCGTCTAAGTACTTTGGGCTGTCTTTAAATTGTAAAAGCTGCTGAAGCATCTTCATGACTTGCTCTTTACTAGCGTTCCCATTTCCTGTTACGGCCTGTTTTATTTTTTTAGGAGAATATTCTGTTACCTCCAAGCCATGCCTCATGGCAGCTGCAATACTTACGCCTTGGGCTCTTCCCAGTTTGAGCATGCTCTGCACGTTCTTCCCAAAAAAAGGAGCTTCAATGGCAAAAGCGGTAGGCTTGTATTGTGCAATCAACCCACTTACCGTATTGAAAATTAACTGCAGCCTTTTGTGATTGTCTTTGATCTTTCCAGGTTTTAAAACGCCCAGATCAAGCAAAGTAACTTTTTGTTTCTCCACTTTAATTAGTCCGTATCCCATGACCACGGTACCCGGATCAATTCCTAAAATTATTTTAGTGGCTGCTTGCAATACCCCAGTATTTTTACAAGATTAATGAAGCTGTCTCGAATAAGCAAACCAATCTTCAGCGCACTAATTGGACCACTCCTTTTATTGATATTGGGTGTTGCCATTTGGCAGGTACTCGGGTCTGGCCCGCAGTGGCTTTTATTCAAAGAGAATCTTCATTTGGTTTTTACAGAGACTCAGTTACTTCCTTTTCTGTTGTTGGTTTTATTAATGCCAGTGAACTGGTTACTGGAGGCCTATAAATGGAAGCTGGTGCTGCAGGGTATTCAATCTGTTTCAATTTGGACGGCTTTTAGGGCCACATTATCAGGAGTTTCTTTTTCTGTGCTACTGCCCAATCGGGTAGGGGATTACCTGGGACGAGTTATTTATTTGCCCACTGAAAAACGGGCCACTGCGGTGGCGGTTACCATGGTAGCAAGCATGAGTCAGTTAATCTGGACAATTTTCTTTGGTCTGCTCGCTATCATTTACCTGCATTCACTATTAGTGACAGAATTTTTTCTACCTTCTTCTTTTTATATCCTTGCAGGTGGCGTGTTGTTTCTTTTGCTATTGATTCTTTTATTATTGTTCTTTAGAATTTCCATAGTAGTTGTTAAACTTTCTACGCTAATCAATCATCCACGATTTACCAGTTGGATAAAGGGTCCACAGCATTTAACTCAAGTTCAGTTATTGCAGTTATTGGGGCTTTCGTTTATCCGTTATATTATTTTTTTATTTCAGTATGGGGCAGCACTTGCTGCATTTATGATTTTGTTAAATCCACTGGATTGGATAGCCGGCATTAGTTTTACCTTTTTAGTACTATCGGTGGTCCCTAACTTCGCAGTGGCTGACTTAGGGGTGCGTGGGTTTGTGAGTGTTGGGATACTTGGATTTTTTACGATGAATAAAGCCGGTATATTACTGGCTGTTAGTATGGTGTGGTTGGTGAACTTAATGCTTCCTGCTGCTATGGGCGCGTTATTATTAATAGGAGTACAAAAATTTTGGAAACATGTATCGTAGAGCATTCGCGCTTCTTTTAGGACTGGTCTTGATTTCCACGGCTTTTACCAATTCATCAGAGCAAATAACCGATTCCTCTTTTTGTGGCATTCGTAACACCTGTTTCAAAGAAGAAGAACGAATCACCTACACCGTATACTATACAGTGATCGGACTTTATATCAATGCTGGTACTGCTGTATTTACAACCAAACTGGATAAGCTAAATGGCAAACCTGTTTATCACGTAGTGGGCACCGGCGTTACACATCCTTCTTACGATTGGATATATCGAGTCAGGGATCGTTATGAGAGCTACATAGATACTAACACTTTGCAACCTTTACGCTTTGTTCGCAATGTGGAAGAGGGAGGATACAAGATCAATCAACTTTACGATTTCAATAAAAGCACCAACATTGCTGCTACCACCAAAGGAGAATATGCGGTGCCGGCCTGTGTGCAAGATGTATTGAGCTCCATCTATTATGCGCGTAATATTGACTTCGGCAGATTTAAACCTGGAGACAAAATTCCATTTACCATGTTCTTGGATTATGAAAATTTCAATCTCTTTATCCGCTATCATGGAAAAGAAACCATCAAAACGCGCTACGGCATTTTTAGAACTATCAAGTTTAGTCCTCTATTGGTCAAGGGCACCATTTTTGAAGGTGGAGAAAAAATGACAGTGTGGGTTACCGACGATGCTAATCATATTCCTGTGCGTATCGAAAGCCCAATAGTAGTAGGAAAAGTAAAAGTAGACATGATGAGTTATGCTAATCTGCGGCATCCCCTCAACTCCTTTGTGCGGCTTCGTTGATTAGTTGAGACTATCGAGTGTAAAAAAATCTTTTGGCCTTATTCCCTTTTCTGTTTCCTGTACTGTGCAGCATTCTACTTTGGGATCATGTTCAAAAAACAAAATGTAATCATTCTCTACAGCTTCCTTTAGAAAAGATTTTTTTTCCTTCAGCGTGGTCATTGGAAACATGTCGTATCCCATTATATATGGAAGGGGTATATGTCCTTGAGAGGGTAATAAATCTGCCATGAAAACCAGGGTGCGGTCCTTGTATTTAATTTGAGGCAACATCATGGCACGTGTGTGCCCATCTGCAATGCGAACTGAAATAGAGTCGGAAAATGTTGCAGCAGCCAACTGATTAATTGAATTTTCTCTGGTGGGGATAGGAATGAATTTTAACTGACCATTTTCCTGAATTGGCAAAATATTCTCTTTTAAAAAAGATGCTTTTTCGCGATCATTTGGGCTGATGGCCCATTGCCAGTGTTCTTCATTTGACCACACTTTTGCATTTTTAAAATTGGGAACTAGTTTATCTCCCTCGCGACAAATAGTTCCTCCGCAATGATCAAAATGCAGATGTGTTAAAATCACATCCGTGATATCATCTCGATGAAAACCAAATTTGGCCAAGGATTTGTCCAGTGAATCCTCGCCATGAAGATGGTAGTGACTGAAAAACTTAGCATCTTGTTTATCTCCATTTCCATTGTCAATCAGGATCAACCTGTTTCCATCCTCAATGAGTAAACTGCGAAGGGCCCATGAACACAGGTTATTTTCGTCTGCCGGATTTACCTTATTCCAAATGCTTTTGGGAACCACGCCAAACATGGCACCTCCATCCAATTTAAAAAATCCTGTATTGATACTATACAGTCGCATGTGTTTTTCTTTTCTCTACTTGCGTAAAGACCAGCAATAAAAAGCCCAAAATAAAGAAAACCATCAAGGCCAAGACGGAGCTGCGTTGAGATCCCATTAATTCAGTGATATAGCCAAAGCCAAGCAAACCAATTACCGTAGCAATTTTTTCTGTTACATCATAGAAACTAAAATAAGAAGCGGTATCGTGGGTTTCGGGCATCAGGTTTGAGTAGGTAGAACGGCTCAGCGATTGAGTGCCACCCATCATAAATCCTACAAAGACGGCTAATCCATAAAACTCATAAATGCCACCAACCGGAAGATTATAGCCAATGATACAACCCACACACCAAAAACCAACCAGTATCATGAGTGTTTGCATATTTCCAATTAGGGCTGAAAGGCGAGCAATAGTAAAAGCTCCGGGGATAGCAATTAACTGAATAATTAGTATGGCTCCTATTAAATTAGGTGTAGGGATCTGCAGTTCGCTCTTACCATAAAATGCAGCTACCAGCATAACGGTTTGCACTCCCATATTATAGCAAAAGAAGGCACTTAAAAATCTACTTAGCTTGTGTTGCTCTTTTAATTGATGCCACACCATGCGAAGCTCCTTGTATCCCTTTGTTATGATATTATGTTGAAGGTCTCCTTGGTCTGAAGGTTTACTATTAGGCATTTTACTAAGTGAATAAGAACCAAAACCAAACCACCAAAGTCCAACCAGTAAAAAACAAATTCTGAACTGAATGGTTGTGCTATCATCTCCGCCCACAATAGATGGGACAAATACAAAAACAAAACAAATCAATTGCAATATCACCGAACCAACATAGCCATAGGAAAAACCGCGTGCACTGATTCGATCCCTGTCTTCGGGTGCCGCAATCTCAGGTAAAAAAGAATTATAAAAAACCCAACTGGCCCAAAATCCAATACAGGCTAACACCATACAAAACAAGCCCCAGCCTAAGGTGTGTCTTTCAAAAAAGAATAAGCCACTACAACCAATACTTCCCATGGTGAGAAAAAATCGCATAAATGATTTTTTATTCCCTTTTAAATCTGCAATAGCAGAAAGCAATGGCGAAATACAAGCCCCAATGAGCAAGGCAATGGCAATTGTATAATTGTAGAGTGCTGAGTTTTCATAGGTTCGTCCTAAAAAAGTAACTGCCGTAGGCGAAACAAAACGATCGTCTACTGCAATGGCTTCAAAATAGGCAGGAAAAATGGTGGAAGTAATGACCAGGCTGTAAGCAGAGTTTGCCCAATCATACATTGCCCAGGCATTGACCACTTTTTTAGAAGCCGTTTGCATTGGTTGAGTTTGAGTATTAAATATAGGTAATTAACAACTTAAGGTGCCGTTATAAATTAAAATAAACAGCAGTACCCCCATGAATATGCGATAGTAAGCAAAAAATTTAAAGCCATTATGTTGCAAAAAACCAATAAAGAACTTTATGGTGATGATGGCTACCACAAATGCTACTAAATTTCCTATTGCAAATAATTGAAGGTGTGTGGAGGTGATTGAAGAAGCCGTTTTCAATAATTTATATCCAGTGGCCGCTGCCATGGTAGGAACGGCCAGAAAAAACGAAAATTCTGCAGCTACTTTTCGATTGAGTTTTTGCTGCATACCGCCGATGATGCTGGCGGCACTTCTGCTTACGCCTGGTACCATGGCTAAGCACTGCCAACATCCGATTAAAAATGCAGATTTGAAAGAAACCTGCTCTTCTTCATGTATCAATGGGGTTTTAAAAAAATTATCAATGAATAATAACACGATGCCCCCCGCTACTAAACTAATTGCAACGGTTAATGTACTCTCTAATAATGAATCAATCCAGTCGGAAAGTAAAAATCCAATCACTAAGGCCGGCAAAACTGCAAAGCCAAGTTTGAAATAAAAACCAAACCGTTTTTGCATAGAAGCGGCTGGCATAAAAAACTTTTTCCAGTATAAAACCACCACAGCTAATATGGCCCCCAGCTGAATACCTACTGTAAATAATTTTGTAAAATCATTGTCCGGAACGGTTAACAACTTTTCAGCAATGATCATGTGGCCAGTTGAAGAGATGGGTAAAAACTCGGTGAATCCCTCTACAATGGCAATAAGAATAGCTTCGAGCAAATCCATGCTTATTTCTTAAAGATGGCAACGATCTCTATAATCAATCCCGCAATTATCATTAGCGGTGCTACGGTTATTCGAATAGGACTATACACTGCTGCTTTATTAAAAACAGTAGGATCTGTGTTGCTTTGTCCGCCTGCCATTAAAAACATGCCAAGGACTATCAAGGCCAGTCCGCCTAACATCCATTTATAATTCTTTTTTCCAAACAAGGATCCACTCTCTGTGCTCATGGGTAGAAATTTTGAATCAATAAAGTTCGTCCAGTTTCATTTTTAAATACTTGATCACACTGCGATGCGTACTAAAAAGCGTTATGCCAATACCTAATAAAATCAGGGCAAAAAATAATAAAGAAAGACTGTAAACATCTCTAATAGCTTTAAGCTCTGGCAAAATACTCTCTGCAATTTTTACAAATACAAAAACAGCTCCGGATGCAATGGTACCACTTACTGCCCCGTTTACAATTGCTTTTTTATTCATGGGCCAAGCAATAAACCATCGTGTTGCGCCAACCATCTGCATGGTTTTAATTAAAAATCGATTGCTGAACATCGCTAATCGGATAGTGTTGTCAATCAACGCAATTACCACAGCAGCCAATAAAAGGGCAACTGATAATAAGATCATGCTGATGCGCTTAATATTTTTATTGAGATTATCGACCAGGGCTTTTGGATAGGCCATCTCGCTAACATAGGTTTGTTTTTGAAGATCAGCTTGAATACGCACCAGCGAATCAGCGTTCATATACTCTTGCTTCACCTTAAAATTGATACTATTGGGAAGCGGATTGGCGTCCAGAATACCATCCCAGGATTTATTTCCATCAGCCAAAAAGATCTCTCTGGCTTTTTCCTTATTCACAAACTCAATTGATTTTACATAAGGTTTGTTTGCGATATAGGTGTAAAGTGTTGCACTGTCTATAGGGTTTAGATCCCCCCTAAGCTCGGCACGCACTTCTACGCTTTCCTTAAAATAATCACCCAGTTTAGTAGCATTGATCACCAGCCAGCCGATTACACCCAATAGTAGCAGTACCAGCGTAACTCCGAGAATGGACATAAAATAGGAAGGTTTGCCTCGTCTGATCGATGATTTTCCTGGTTGTGCCATAGGAGCAAATATAAAAGTTTAACGTTACAAACCGTATTTTTGGTGCCCTTATGGAATACGACTTTCGGAGAATAGAAAAGAAGTGGCAAGCAATTTGGAAAGAGCATCAGGTCAATAAAGTATCAGTTGATCTTAACCGACCCAAATGTTATGTGCTGGATATGTTTCCTTACCCCAGTGGTGCAGGATTACATGTGGGTCATCCATTAGGATATATTGCCTCTGATATTTATAGTAGATACAAAAAGTTAAAAGGTTTTAACGTTCTGCACCCAATGGGATTTGACAGTTTTGGATTACCTGCAGAGCAATATGCATTAGATACAGGTCAACATCCTGCTGTTACTACAGAGAAAAACATCGCCACTTTTAAATCACAGCTCGATAATATCGGTTTCTGCTATGACTGGAGTAGAGAAGTACGCACAAGCGATGCCTCCTATTACAAATGGACACAATGGATTTTTTTACAACTATTCGATAGCTATTATAATACGCAACTTCAAAAAGCGGAACCTATCTCTGCTTTAGTAGCGTCGTTTGAAACAAGTGGTAATTCAGTTCATCCTTGTCCCGGCGAACCTGCTTTACAGTTTAGCGCCGCAGATTGGAGAAACTATACAGAAAAAAATCAGCAAGCTATTTTAATGTACTACAGATTGGCTTACTGTGGCACAGGTGAAGTTAATTGGTGCGAGGCATTAGGGACGGTGCTTGCCAACGACGAAGTAGTCAACGGAGTAAGTGAAAGAGGCGGCCATCCGGTGGTCAAGAAAAAATTAAGACAGTGGTATTTGCGGATCACTTCCTATGCAGACCGTTTGTTGGAAGGGCTGAATAAAGTTGCGTTCAGTGACGCAATGAAGGAAATGCAAACCAACTGGATTGGAAAATCAAGTGGCGCAGAGATTGATTTTGCTATCGCGAACACAACCCATAAAATCCGAGTATATACTACCCGCCCGGATACACTCTTTGGTGTGGACTTTATGGTACTGGCACCTGAACATGAACTGGCATCTCAATTGCCCAGCCCCGATCAGGCAAAAGCGGTTGGGGAGTATATTAATTGGGTCAAAAGCCGCAGCGAAAGAGAAAGGATGGCAGAGAAAAAAATCAGCGGTGTATTTACAGGGGCCTACGCAGTTCATCCCTTTGATCCCGGCAGAAAAATTCCCATTTGGCTGGCCGAGTATGTATTGGCAGGGTATGGAACCGGAGCAATTATGGCTGTCCCCTGCGGGGACGAACGGGACCACCGCTTTGCCACTCATTTTTCTATTCCTGTCACAAATATTGTAGGCGAACTATATACCGGCGCCGATGCCATTACTTCCAAAGATGCGACTCTGGTCAATTCAGGTTTCTTAACCGGACTTTCCATGACTCAGGCTATTGAGGTAGCCATAGATGAAGTGGAGAAGCTGGGCATTGGGGTTCGCAAATTCAACTATAAAATGCGGGATGCCGCTTTTAGCCGGCAACGGTATTGGGGCGAACCCTTCCCCATTGCCTGGGATGGCCAAACGCCAGTTCCACTAGGTTTGAATAAGCTTCCGCTGGAACTTCCAAAAGTAGATTCTTATAGGCCCGGGCCAGACGGGCAGGGGCCTCTGGCCAATATTCCGGAGTGGATGGACCAGAGATTGGAGACCAATACCATGCCTGGGTACGCGGGTTCGTCCTGGTATTTTTTACGGTTCATGGACCCCAATAATAGCTCCACTTTTTGCGACCGAAAGATTTCTGACTATTGGAACCAGGTAGATCTATATATTGGAGGAACAGAACATGCGGTGGGCCATTTGCTGTATAGCCGAATGTGGACCAAAGCGCTTTATGATCTTGGGCATATTGGTTTTGACGAACCCTTTAAGCAATTGTTGAATCAGGGAATGATCCAGGGCTCGTCTCGATTTGTATATCGTATACACGGTACGAATAAATTCGTAAGCTACGGATTAATAAATAATTACGAATGTGATTCCATTCATGTGGATGTGAACATTGTAGACGGGCTTGAACTTGATCAGGAGGCGTTCAGAAACTGGAAACCCGAGTTTTCAAACACTGAGTTTCTTCTGGAGGATGGAAAATACATCTGCGGAAGCGAGGTAGAAAAAATGAGCAAGAGCAAGTTCAATACGATTAACCCGGACATGCTTGTTGAGAGATATGGTGCTGATACATTTAGGATGTACGAAATGTTTCTTGGTCCAATTGAAATGAGCAAACCATGGGATACCAAGGGTATTGAAGGGGTGCACCGCTTCCTAAAGAAGTTTTGGAGATTATATGTTGGTGATAACGGCCAGATGCGAGTTGTAGATGCTCCTGCCAGCGCTGCAGAGCTAAAGGTTTTGCACCAAGCTATCCGCAAAACGGAGCAGGACACCGAACGGTTTAGTTTCAACACCGTGGTTAGCGGATTTATGATTGCCGTGAACGAACTCACCGATTTAAAATGCCAGTCCCGAGAAATCCTTCTACCGCTGCTGGTTCTTCTTCAGCCCTACGCCCCGCATATTTCTGAGGAACTTTACACCCTGCTGGAGCCAGCCAAGGGCCTGCCTGTCGGACCCGGTTTGAACGGAGCTACTTACCCTGTTTTTGAAGAAAAATTCGTGGCCGAAACCACCAAGCTCTACCCGGTGGCTATCAACGGAAAAACCCGTACCCAACTGGAGCTACCCCTTTCGATAACCGCCGCCGAGGTAGAGGCTCTGATTAAGGCTGATCCTATTGTGCAAAAATGGCTTGAAGGCAAACCTCCCAAAAAAGTAATCTACGTCCCCAATCGGATGATTAATGTGGTACAGTAAGAGGCAGGTAGCACACGCAACTGCTTG
>VGGU01000008.1 GCA_016868475.1 Bacteroidota bacterium | reverse complement strand
AATATACGGCAGAAAATGGAGCTAATGGACTAATGGGTGTATTCAATAGAGGACGTACACTTTCATTGCGTGTAATGGTGCCATTTGTTTGGAAGTAAAGGATTAACTAGGTAATAACGGGCTGCTTGCGCTCTCCGATCTGCTGCCGCCACATGGCATAATAGAGTCCTTTTTCTGCCAGTAGCTCCTCGTGTTTACCAGTTTCTACAATTTCGCCCTTTTCCAAAACGTAAATACGATCTGCGTGCATGATTGTAGATAATCGATGAGCAATCAGGATGGTTATCTGCGTGCCTGCTTTTGAAATTTCTCTAATGGTTGAAGTAATCTCCTCTTCGGTTAGAGAGTCTAAAGCCGAAGTAGCTTCATCGAATAGCAACAGTTTGGGTTCTCGAAGCAATGCTCTTGCTATTGACAGGCGCTGTTTTTCTCCGCCAGATAGTTTTAATCCCCCCTCACCAATCATAGTGTCCAACCCATTTTCTGCACGATGAAGTAAACTTTGACAGGATGCTTTTTGTATTACCTCCAATAACATGGCTTCCGTAGCCTGTGGGTTTACAAAGAATAAGTTTTCGCGAATGGTGCCCGAAAATAGTTGTGTGTCTTGTGTTACAAATCCTATTTGATTACGCAAGTCCTCAAAGTGGATACTATTTTCATCTAAACCATTATAAAGAATTTGACCACTGTCTGGTCGATACAGGCCCACCAGAAGTTTCATCATAGTTGTTTTGCCGGAGCCAGAAGGACCTGCAAAGGCAATGGTTTCTCCTGCATTAACGGTAAAACTAATTCCGTTAAGGGCTTTATGAAGTGCAGTGGGGTGCTGAAAACTCACAGATGCAAAAGCCAGTTTTTCAATTTTTCCCAAGGGTGAAGGATTGGCAGGAATAGCTTCCGGAGCTTTTCCCATTAGTAGTTCAAAATTCTCCAGCGAAGTTTGAGCCTCCCGATAGGTTAGAATGATATTGCCAATTTCTTGCAAGGGTCCAAATACAAAAAAGGAAAAGATCTGCATGGTTACTAACTGACCTGCATTCATTTGGTCTTTAAACACCAAAAAAAGGAGCATGAATAGAATAATCTGCCGAAGTGTATTTACAAAAGTTCCTTGCAAAAAACTAATGCTTCTGATTTTTTTGACTTTAGTGAGCTCCAGTCCTAAAATCTTGAACGTGTTTCGGTTGAGTCGGGCTACTTCCTGCTCGGTTAACCCCAAGCTTTTGACCAACTCAATATTACGGAGAGATTCAGTAGTAGCACCGGCCAAAGCAGTTGTTTGAGTTATAATTTTTTTCTGAATTACTTTAACCTTTTGGCTAAACTTATTTGAAAAATAGACTAGAAAAAAAATACCGCCAAAGTAAAAAAATGGTAAACGCCAGTCAATGGCTGTGGCATAGATGGCTACAAATACTACCCCAATAAGCACAGGAAATAAAATATTGATAAAGGAAGATACTAGGCGCTCTATGTCTACACGCACTTTTTGAAGTATGCTTAGGGTTTCTCCACTACGTGCATCCTCAAACTCTCGAAAAGGCAATTTCATGGCATGCTGAAGGCCCTCTGTAAAAACAGCAGCCCCTAATTTTTGCGTAACCAGATTTAATGTATAATCCTGAAATGCTTTTGCAATTCTACTGATCATGGCTACGGAAACAGAAGCCAACAGTAAAGCTAGTACTCCATAGTGCGGTGTTGCGGTAAAAGAAAAAAAGAATCTTTGATGAGTATATTGATCTCGGTGTTGAGCAAAATGATTGGCCAGATTGACCAATTTTCCAAAAATGATGGGATCAAAAAGTGAAAACCCAATATTGGTTGCCGACAGAATCAGCACCAGGCTAACCAACCAGCGATGGGGTTTTAAATATCTAAATAAAATGTTCATATCGGCTATTCTCTTTAGGCAAAAGTCGTTTAAATTGATGAGATCATTTTGTCTTCAGGTAAATAACATTTAAACGATGTTTCTGAACTGAATAGCTTCTGCAAAATGAGCGGGTAATATGGTGGCTTGTTGATCCAGGTCTGCAATGGTCCTGGCCACTTTTAGCAGTCTGTCCAGTACGCGGGCTGAATAGCCAAATTTAATAGCTGCTTTCTCTAAGATAATTAAGCCTTCCTTTTCTATTGTTGATGTACTACGTATCAATTGTCCATTGGCTTGGGCATTACAATAATAATGAGGAATTGTTTTCCAACGTATGGCCTGCGCCTCTCTTGCTTTTTTTATTTTATCCAAGGTGGAGAGTAAGTTGTTATTATCGGCGTTTACCGGTTGAATCAATTCATTTGCTCCTAACGGTTTTACTTCCACATGCAAATCGATTCGATCCAATAATGGACCCGAAATTCGATGTTTGTATCGTTGAATCATCCCTGTTGTGCAAGAGCAAGCAATGGTGGGATGTCCGTGATATCCACAAGGGCAGGGATTCATTGCTGCCACCAGTAAAAATGAACAAGGATAATGACAAGTGTGTCCGGCTCTGGCTAAAACAATACATCTTTCCTCCAATGGCTGACGAAGTGCTTCCAGAACATTTCGCTTGAACTCGGGTAGTTCGTCCAGAAATAATACGCCATGATGCGCTAGCGAAATTTCTCCGGGTTGCAGATTGCGACCACCGCCAATCATGCCGGCATCTGAAATAGAATGATGCGGATCGCGAAAGGGCCGTTTTCCTGTTAATAATTGTGGATGAATACCATGCCCGGTTACAGAGTGAATAAGGATGGTTTCTATGGCCTCCGGATAGGATAAGGCGGGAAGCAAAAGCGATAAACGTCTTGCCAGCATCGTTTTGCCGGCTCCCGGTGCCCCATAGAGAAGTAGGTGATGTCCGCCCGCTGCGGCAATTTCCAATGCTCTTTTTGCTAGCTCCTGCCCAATAACGGTTTCTTTTATTTCGGCAGTGGAAAATATTTTTTCCTTTTCGGGAGGCTTGTATTCTTTTACTATGGTTTTTATTTCAAGCTGTTCACTAAATAGGGCCACAATTTCATTGAGATGTGACGCGCCAATAATATCAATGGATTGAATTAAGCTGGCTTCTGCAATATTTTCAGCAGGTAAAATAACTCCTGCAAAACCATCTTTTTTTGCTTGGAGCGCAATGGGTAATGCTCCCCGTATAGATCGAATACTGCCATCCAATGCCAATTCTCCCATCAGCAAATATTTTTGCAGGTCTTCCACTTTTTTTAGTTGACCTGATGCTGCTAAAATCCCAATGGCAATTGGAAGATCAAAAGCCGTTCCGCTTTTTCGAATATCTGCAGGCGCCAGATTGATTACCAACTTGGTTCGGGGAAATTTATAACCATTGGTTTTAAAAGCGCTTTCGATACGTTCTAAACTTTCTCTTATGGCGCTATCTGGTAGTCCCACTAGGGTGGAAGCCTTGCCGGTTAATAACCAGTTTACTTCAATATGTATTTTTTTAGCTTCAATGCCAATCAAAGCACTTCCATAGGTAGTCACAAACATGCACGAGTATAGGCAACGGCATAGAAATAGTCAAGCAGAAAAATAGCCGTTCCTTTTGTGCAATACTCAGGACTTGGTTTGGCTAGCCCTCCAGATGGATAGAAAATACTATCATCCGACTTTGAATTCGGTCAATGACGTTGGAGAATCGTAAATCCTGGTCGCGTGAATGAATGTTCCGGACCCCATTACTGATTTTAATTTCCGGAGAGAAAATAAAAGTGGGAAAGAAAAAATTGAAACCAATGCCAAATTCAGGACCCCAGTCATTTTTTTCAATTTTAACAAGCTGTTCGGCTCGTTTGGCTCTTGCATTGCTGGCCATGTCAATATCTCCCTTAATGCCTGCTAGTGTGTAGACTCTAAAATTCCCAATTCGATCACTTTGAAATTTAACATGCACGGGGAATGACATAGTAACCGATTCCACTTTCTTTACTACTTCTGTTTGGTTGTAGGATGCGGGATCCGGATAACGTAAAACATATTTAATGCTTCGGTCTACAAAAAACAATTGGGGATTAAAGCGAAATTGAAAACGGTCGGATATTCTAACGGTTGCAGATAGCCCTAATGAAGCGCCACCGGTATTGTTGGGCTCTGCCACTAATACACTGTCGGATCGTAAAAAAGCAGGGTGAAAACTGGTATGAAAGCGCGAGCTATTTCCCCCTATGGTAATACCAAAATAATAGGGCTTACTGTCATGTTCGCTCAAATTCAATTCTATCCTGCTTGGGCTGTACTGCGCCGTGGCTGTTTGTACAAACAGTGATGTTATGCCTATGGCGATGCTAATTATTTGCTGGCGGTATAGATGCAACATATTCCAAATGTCAGGGGTTGAAAAGAGGCGTTTGTGTAGCCGGCTTCTTTGAGTAAATAAATAAAGTGCTCTCTGTCAGGAAAAGCATTGCTGGAACGATTAAGATAGGTATAGGCATGATGATCCGTTCCAAATATTTTTGCCAAGATCGGAGCTATTCGTTTCATATACGTGTTATAAAAAAAACGAATCAACGGGTTTCGTGGGGTTGAAAATTCGAGGATCAAAACTTGTCCATCAGGTTTAAGTACACGATGCATCTCGGAAAGTCCTGCCAGTAAATTTTCAAAATTTCTGACACCGAAAGCTACCGTTACAGCATCAAACGTGTTAGCCGGGGCATTTATTGTTTCGGCATCACCCTCCTGCAGCTCAATAGTTGATTGGAGGCCTTTGCGTAAAATTTTTTTTCTTCCTTCTGCCAGCATGCCTGAGGAAATATCAATACCCGTAATACTTGCCTCTTTATACATAGCAGAGGCCATGAGTGCAAAATCTGCAGTTCCCGTGGCTACATCCAAGATGTATTTTGGTTGCTTTGCTTTAAGTTTTCGCAAGGCTGCTTTTCTCCAATGTCGATCAATTTGGCCTGAAAGAAGACGATTCATGAAATCGTACCTGCCCGCAATCCGGTCAAACATGTTGGCTACTTGCTTTTTTTTGGGCAATACCGAATGTTGCTCGGGTGTAATAGGGTCGTGGGGTAGCGGCATTTCGCAAATGTACGAGGAGCCGTGCAGAACTTGATTCCTTGTTGATTGCAATGAAAATGGTTACTTCGTGTATTCAAATGAAGGAACCTACTTTACAAGCCAAGTACCTGATCAGCAGTGAAACGCATAAGCAATGCCCCATTGCCGATAAACCAGAATATGCATTTATTGGCAGAAGTAATGTAGGCAAATCTTCTTTGATCAATTTATTAACGGGTGCGGCAAAGTTGGCCAAAACTTCTGCTACACCTGGTAAAACTCGTTTGATTAATCATTTTGAGGTAATGGATACCGATAAAACAAAATGGTATTTGGTTGATTTACCTGGATATGGATATGCGGCTACTGTTTCTCAAAAAGCAAGGCGTAATTGGGGAAATATGATCGAGTCGTATATTCGAAAAAGAGAGAACCTGCAAAATTTATTTGTTTTAATAGACAGCAGACACAGCCCTCAGGCTATAGACCTTGAATTTATTCGTCAATTGGGAGAGTGGCAGGTTCCATTCAGTCTTGTTTTTACAAAAACCGATAAGAATAAACCAGGTGCCACTCAACGAAACCTGGCTTTGTTTTCCAGTCGTTTGCTTGAAGAGTGGGAAGTTCTCCCACCAATTTTTCTAACCTCTTCTGTTGCAAAAGAAGGTCGAATTGAATTGTTGCGTTACATACGCAGCCTACATCAATCAAAGGGCAAAAGACGTTAGGTTACCATTTTGTTTGCACAACTGGTGCTGGCAAAGGCCTCCGGTTTTGCCTTGAACGCAAAACCCATTCCCAGGATATAACCCATGGCTTCACGCAGGGCATCATTACTTTTGAATTGGGGATTGGTATTGATATCAGCGTGCACTTCCATATCAACATCGTACTGTGTAAAGAGCGAACACAGCATATATGCCACTTCGATACTCTTAGATACTTCAGTCAACAGTCTCTCTTTGATGGTAAAAGAATGACGAGTTTTTTCATTATGGATAAACATAAATCCACCTTGTCCCTCTCGAAGAAATACAATTACCGTTGCAAACTCTGTTTCTTTTCCTTTTACTTGAGAATCGGAGCCAATACAAACCTTTAAACGGTATCCAAGTTTTGTTTCTCTGATAATAGCGGCTTTTACGGCTTCAAAAATGGGAAGTTCCACAGGATCGCCGTTGAATTTTCTCCATTGCATCTTTTAGCGGTTTCTCTAATTTACTCGCTTAATCAATCTTTATTGACTGAGTATGCAATAAGATATACACAGTCTGTGCAAAGGGTGGTGAATGGACTACTTCCCGGATTTAATACTGGCCAGTTCGGAGCAGGACCAATGTACAAGCTTCCATTGTTGCAATTCCTGCTTTTTGGGCCAACAGTTGGAGCTCTTTGTTTTCTGTACCCGGATTGAAAATGATTCGCTTTGGATGCAATTGTAACAGGTAATTGTAATAAGGTTTTTGTTTCTCAGGGGAGAGATATAAAGTAACCGTGTGCAGTTCGGTAGGATAGATCAATGCTGTTTCAATCGGAGTCTTGCCTACTAGGCCTTTACGAGTTCCAATGGCATAAACTGGATGTTGATAAAATTGGAGGTCTTTGATAGCTTGATTACTATACCTATATTCCTTTGCTGAAGCGCCTAAAACAAGAGTAGATCTTGAGATACGCATATTAGTTAAGTCCTACTACCGTAGTAATCTTTAAAGAAAAAGTTGAATTGGGTTTTCCAAGAATTTCTTAACAGTTTGCAAAAACGCAGCTCCGGATGCTCCATCCACACTACGATGATCGCAGCTCAATGTTACTTTCATGACTTGTGTAACGGCAAATCCCTCGGCTTTACGAATTACTTTTTCGCTGATACGACCCACGGCCAAAATGCAACTGTCTGGCGGATTGATGATGGCGGTAAATTCATCAATATCCATCATGCCCAAGTTAGAGATGGTGAAAGTATTTCCCGTGAATTCGTTGGGTTGTAATTTTTTGCTCTTGGCCTTGGCGGCAAGTTCCTTTGCCTCTGCAGCTATTTGAGGTAAAGTTTTATTATCTGCAAACCGTACCACCGGGACTATAAGTCCATCTTCTATGGCAACGGCAACACCAACATGCACATGGTGATATCTTCTGATCTTATCGCCAAGCCAGGAAGCGTTTACTGCTGGATGTTGACGAAGAGCTAATGCAACTGCTTTAATTACAAAATCGTTGAAACTAACCTTTACAGGGCTTACTTCATTTAATTGTGTTCGGGCAGCAATAGTCTGGTCCATATTTATCTCCATCTTGAGATAAAAATGGGGAGCAGAAAATTTGCTTTCAGCCAACCGACGAGCAATCACACCACGCATTTGTGAGTTAGCCGTATCGGTATATCCCTCCTTAGTTTGTCCCGTATAGGCGGTTGCTGAACTAGTTATGGCCGAGGATTGTCCACCTATTTGAACATTGTCCAGATCTGCTTTTATTATTCTACCTCCATCGCCACTACCCTGTAGCGAGGAAAGATCTACTCCCTTATCCTGTGCAATTTTCTTGGCCAATGGAGAGGCTTTTATTCTTCCGTCAGCTGTAGCAATTGAAGCAGTTGCTGCTATTGACGGTGCTGCGGGTGAAACTTCAGGAGTAGGCAAACTTGTTGTTGTTACAACTGCTGGTGCGGTAGTGCCGGCTTTAGATGCCGCCACTATAGATTCCAAATCCACCTTATCTTTTTCGCCTATCACACAAAGCAAGCCGTTTACAGGAATCTTTTGGCCTTTTTCAGCACCGATAAAAAGAAGCGTGCCATTTTTGTAGCTCTCCAATTCCAAGGTTGCTTTGTCTGTTTCTATATCGGCAAGTACTTCTCCTTTTTTAACAGTGTCGCCTATTTGCTTATGCCAGCCGGCAATTACGCCCACTTCCATCGTGTCGCTCAGCCTTGGCATCAAAACCACTTCATCCATTTTTGATAAATCCAGTGCGCTGTTTAAAGCAGGGGAAACAGTAGCTGTAGTAGCAGGTGCACTTGGTGTTACAGAGGAAGGCATTGGGGTTGCTGCAACGGAAGTATTCAGCAAGGAAGAAATATCCTCGCCTTCATTTCCAATAATAGCCAACAAGTCATTAACCTGAATTTTGGATCCTTTATTGCCACCAAGATGCAAGAGTATTCCATCTTTGTAGCTTTCGAGTTCCATGGTGGCTTTATCTGTTTCTACTTCTGCGAGCAGATCGCCTTTTTTTACTCGGTCTCCAACCTTTTTATGCCAGGCAGCGATAACGCCTTCGGTCATCGTGTCACTAAGTCTCGGCATGAGGATCACTTCGGCCATTCCCTACTAAATTTTGGGTCGAAATTAAGATAAAATAAGGGATTAGTAATCCAGGTCAAGCTTCAATCGTTCTTTCAACTCCTGGATCAGCGGATATTGTTTAATCAGCTCCTGATAACGCTCTTTGGAACTCAATGTTCCCTCAGCGGAAATGAGGGTCCCTTTTTGTTCATCGGTAATTACATTAAACTGGAGATTTTTATTTGCTAATCTCTCTTTTAAGAATGCGTATAGTTTATTTCGTTCTTGTTCTATAAACCGCTGTTCAATATTATTGGCCGTTATTACTTCAAAACTGATAGCATCAATAATGCGCAAGCTTGCCGATTCAAAAGGTTGAGCAGCCGGATTTTTTAAATCTTTAAGTTCTTGAGTGTAAAGCTGCCAAGCCTTTTGTAAAGATGATTCTTCGAGCTGTTTTTCCTCTACTGATCCAGATCCACCGGTTTGCTTGAATTGCTCTCTGATTTTGGATAGGGCGCTGAGCTTTGGAGAGCCGGGTTGGCCTTTTTTATCATTGGGCGCAGAGTGAATTGGCTCAATCGGTGTTTCTATCACCAATTTGGCACTCACAGCAGGAGATTTTATTGGATTTACGGGAGCGGGAGCTACAGATTTTGTAGCAGATTTTGGAGAATAAGGAAGAATGGGACTGACTCTAAATCCGATGGGGGATTCAACTACTTTTTTTTTTGAGAGAGTTGAATCTCCTGAGGTAATGCGCAGGGCCTGTTCCAAGTAACAGATTTTAATGAGCATCAGCTCTACAAACAATCTTTTATTGCGAGCGGCCTTATAATTTAGTTCTGCTTCATTCAATATATTCAACAAGCTAACCAGCACAGCGGTTGAACAGGCTTTTGCCGTTTCCTTGTATTTGTCTTTGAAGGACTCTACCACATCCAATAAAGCTACGGCTTTTGCATCCTGACAAACCAGTAAGTTTCGTGCAAACTCTGCCATACCATTGATAAATAAATCGCCTTCAAATCCTTTTTGATTGATTTGGTCGTACAATAAAAGGGCCTGCGCAAGATCCTGCGTTTGCAGACAATGAATGAAGCGGAAATAATAATCTTCATCCAAAATATTTAAGTGCTCAACTGTTTGTGTGTAGTCCACCGATCCATTGGTGAAACTGACAATTTTATCCAGTAAACTAAGGGCATCACGCATGCACCCTTCACTTTTTTGAGCAATAGCCTGTAAAGCGGGTTTCTCTGCCTTGATTTTTTCTTTTATGCAAATGCCTTCAAGATGCGCTACGGTATCTGCAGTGGTTATTCTTTTAAAGTCAAAAATTTGACATCTACTGAGAATAGTAGGAAGTATCTTATGTTTTTCTGTAGTGGCCAGAATAAAAATAGCGTAGGGCGGGGGCTCTTCTAATGTTTTTAAAAATGCATTAAAAGCAGGCGTAGATAGCATGTGAACCTCGTCAATCACATATACTTTGTATCTACCTCCTTGCGGCGTAAATCTAACCTGTTCGGTAAGCGCGCGTATATCATCCACCGAGTTATTAGAAGCGGCATCCAGTTCAAAATAATTGATAGAACCACCCTCTCTAAAAGACACACAGCTACTACATTGATCACATGCTTCACCCTCTTTGGTGGGATTCTGGCAGTTGATGGTTTTGGCCATAATACGTGCACAGGTGGTCTTACCTACTCCTCGAGGTCCGCAAAATAAAAATGCATGTGCCAGTTGCTGATTTCGAATTGCATTTTTTAATGTGGTGGTAACATGCTCCTGTCCCACAACCGAATCAAACAGCTGTGGCCTGTACTTACGGGCAGAAACTATAAAACGATCCATGTTCGCAAGATAAGAAACTCAACAGTCAAATAAGCGGTTATAAAATTGGATGTCTTTCAAAAGGCAACGTAGGGTCAAATTGATAACGCCAAGTAATCAGCTGCCTGGTCATGTAGGTGTCTCCAAGCCCTGTTGCAACATTGATCATTTTTGGATGAAAATCGCCAATCCACTGTAGTTCGTAATAATTATATTTATGTAAGGCCTGCACAACAAACTTGGCCTCATTGATCATGAACGCATCAATTCCCTTCTTCTGAAACTCGGGTACAACGCCAAAAATAATTCCCGTAAATCGTCTGTTGGGCTTTGTCCACCTGATCCATAAAAATTTAAGTTTACTCAACAACCCAAACTGACCATTTAGGTATTTGAACCACTGATTCAGGTCCGGAATATTTATAAAAAATCCTATGGGCTGATCATGATAATAGGCAAACCATACAATTTTTTCGTCCATCACAGGCTTCATTTTTCTAAACATGGCTAAGGCAAGATCCTTGTTGATCTCCTTTAGTCCGCCATGTCCTGCCCAGGCACTATTGTATATTACTGAAAAGTCAACAGCAAACTTGTCCAATGCTTTTTTTGTGATATGCACCGCTTTGAAACCTGGATCTAGTTTAACTAACGCATGACGCTCATTTAGTTTTTGACTTACTTCTTTGGTGGGATCCAATCCATAACAATATTGATAAAAGAAAGGCTTAAATCCATACCCTTCAAAAAGGCCACGATAGTAAGGTTTACTATAACTCATGCAATAAAGGGGAGGTTGGAACCCTTCCACGATTAATCCCCACCATCGGTCCCTTTCTCCAAAATTGATAGGGCCATCCATAGCACCCATCCCTTTTGAAACCAACCATTCCTTTGCTGTATCAAATAGCAGGTTAGCCGCTGCCTGGCTCTCTATGCAATCAAAAAATCCTATTCCTCCAACTGGAAACCGATCGCCTTTTGTCCGATACTTTTTATTGACAAATGCTGCAATTCGTCCAATTAAATTCCCTTGTTGATCTTCCAGCACCCAGCGAATGGCCTCCCCAAACCGAAAAGCCTTGTTAAGCGCCGGGTCAAACACTTCATTTACATCTTTGTCTAATGGACGAATGTAGTTAGGATCGCCCTGGAACAGGGTTACATTAACTTTTAAAAAATCCGCCTGGTCTCTTCGATTTATTATCTCCCGCAATCGCATGAGGCAAATGTAGGAAAGCGGGCCCTGCCAATCGTGATTTCAATACGTCAGTTTTTGTCAATTTTTCTTTTCATTTTTTCCCTTCCTGCCCCTACCTTTGCGGCCTGAAATCGCGGGGTTAATCTAACCCTGAAAAAAATCTTATAAAATGGCTATAACTGGCAAAGTCAAACAGGTAATCGGAGCGGTTATCGACGTGCAATTCGATGGCAAACTTCCTGAGATCTACAACGCATTAGAATTAAAAAAAGAAAATGGTGATTCGCTGGTGCTTGAGGTACAGCAACACCTCGGAGAAGACAGCGTTCGTACTATCGCAATGGACGGAACAGAAGGTTTGGTAAGAGGAATGACCGTGGTAGATACTGGCAAAGCTATTGCAATGCCTACCGGCGAAGGAATCAAGGGTCGTTTGTTTAACGTTACTGGAGACCCTATCGATGGATTGCCAGCAGTGAGTAAGGAGAATGGACGCCCAATCCACAACCAACCCCCTCTATTTGAAAACTTGAGTACTGCCAGTGAGGTGCTTTATACCGGGATCAAAGTAATTGACTTGATTGAGCCATACGCAAAGGGTGGAAAGATTGGATTGTTTGGTGGAGCAGGAGTGGGTAAAACGGTTTTGATTCAGGAATTGATCAACAATATTGCAAAAGCTTATTCAGGATTATCTGTATTTGCCGGTGTGGGAGAACGTACACGTGAGGGAAACGACCTTATGCGTGAAATGATTGAGGCGGATATCATGAAATATGGAGAAGAATTTAAGCATAGTATGGAAGAAGGTGGTTGGGATTTAAGCAAGGTTGATATGAATGAACTTGCTGAATCAAAAGCAACTTTTGTGTTTGGACAGATGAACGAGCCTCCTGGAGCACGTGCTCGGGTTGCACTTTCCGGATTGACTATTGCAGAATATTACCGTGATGGAGATGGACAAGGAAAAGGACGTGATATTTTATTTTTCGTTGATAACATCTTCCGTTTTACACAAGCGGGCTCTGAGGTTTCCGCTCTTTTAGGGCGTATGCCTTCTGCGGTAGGTTACCAGCCAACGCTTGCTACCGAAATGGGTATCATGCAAGAGCGTATTACTTCAACTAAAAATGGCTCTATTACTTCGGTGCAGGCTGTTTACGTACCTGCGGATGACTTAACTGACCCTGCGCCTGCAACTACTTTTGCGCACTTAGACGCTACCACAGTATTGTCTCGTAAAATTGCTGACTTGGGAATATACCCTGCTGTGGATCCATTGGATTCAACTTCACGTATCCTTTCTCCACAAGTAGTAGGCGACGCACACTACAATTGTGCTAACCGTGTAAAATCCATGTTACAGCGTTACAAAGAATTACAAGATATCATTGCTATCCTGGGTATGGATGAGTTGAGTGAGGAGGATAAAATGGTTGTATCTCGTGCTCGTAAAGTACAGCGTTTCTTGTCTCAGCCCTTCCACGTGGCAGAAGCCTTCACCGGGTTGAAAGGGGTGTTGGTACCCATTGAAGAAACCATTCGCGGATTTAATATGATCATGGATGGAGAAGTAGACGGTTACCCTGAAGCTGCATTCAATCTGGTAGGAACCATAGACGACGCCATTGAAAAGGGTAAAAAATTATTGGAGCAAGCAAACGCGTAAACTGAACGGATATGACAGTTGAGATTCTGACACCTGAAAAAAAATTATTTAGTGGCGATGCCTATGGCGTGCAAATGCCGGGTCTCACTGGATCATTTGAAGTGTTGGAAAAGCATGCTCCGTTAATTAGCGCCCTTCAAGCAGGAACCATTAAAGTACTGCGTGATAAGCAAAATGATCTGGCTCGATTTTCCATCCAGGGCGGATTTGTGGAAGTGTTAAATAACCGCGTTACGGTATTGGTAGAAGGCGGATCGGAGTTATAATAAAAACTGTATTGAATTTGCGAACCCTTGTTGAAAAACAAGGGTTTTTTTGTACGTTAAATAAATGTGAATGCCCGATAATATTTTCGATCACTGCTTCTAGAGGTTGTATTTTTATTCCTTGTGAAAAAAGTATTTGCTCCTATCACCCTGCTCATCAGTCTTTCTTTAATGGGGATCATTCTTATTCAGGTTTCCTGGATCAAGAACATGGTTTTATTACGTGAAGAACAGATCAAGCATCGGGTAGGGGAAGCGGCAATGTTGGTTGCAGAGCAACTTGTGGATCTTCCTAACTCATACACTCCGGGTACTACGCTTAAAAAAAGGGGGCTAATTGAAGGGATGGGCTGGGATTTTTTTGTTGCACCAACTGTGGCAAGCAGGCACACCAGCGCCGATATACAGAAACGTTTTGAAAAGGCCTTTCGGCAATTTGAGCTGAAGGGCGTTTCTTTTGAATTTGGAATTGCTACACTGGGTCCTCTCGGAAATAATCTTTTTGAAAAAACCTCTCCACGATTTTTTCAGGTATTTGAGGATACCATCCATAATTATTTTACCATACGAGGCTTGCGACAACCTGCTTCAACAGGTCTTATGGGAGAAGCTATTGGGGTCAATGAGCTACTCTTTGTGGCGGTTCCGGGAATCAAGGATATTGTGCTTCGTTCATTACGCTGGAATATTGCCGCTTCAATTTTATTTACCCTAGCTATTCTAGCTGTTTTTTATTTTACTATTCGCACCATGATTCGGCAGAAAAAGATCGGAGAAATGAAAACCGATTTCATTAACAACATGACGCACGAATTTAAAACGCCCCTAGCCACCATTTCCTTAGCGGTAGACGCCATGCAAAATGAAAAGGTTATTCAGAATCAACATAAAATGCGCTACTTCAGTGATATTATCAAGGAAGAAAATCTGCGAATGAATAAACAGGTGGAAACTATTTTAAAGGCTTCACAACTCGATAAGGGTGAGGTGCAGCTAAATTTAAAACCCATTGCCGTTCATTCCATAATACAAAACGTTGTAGATAATTTTAAGTTACAACTCGATCACACCGGAGGACATATCAACTTATTCTTTAAGGCACCCAACGACAAAATAGTAGCGGACGAGGTTCATCTTTTCAATTTGCTTACTAATTTGATAGACAATGCTATTAAATATGCCAAGGAGCAAGTACCTCCTTTAATACAGATTGAAACAAATGATAAGGGCCGTTATATCCAGCTCCGTATAGAAGACAATGGCATAGGGATGAATCGAGATACCTTAAAACGAATATTTGAGAAATTTTACAGAGCGCATACCGGTAACCGTCACAATGTAAAAGGATTTGGTCTTGGACTTAGTTATGTGAAAAGTGTCACTGAGGCCATGGGTGGAAAAATACATGCGGACAGCACCGTTGGTAGTGGCAGCACCTTTATTCTAGAGTTGCCCTTGCAATTGACTAAGTGATAGGTTAACTTTTCCAAAGCAAACTGCTATCTCCATAGCTTAAAAAGCGATAGTTATTTTCCAGCGCATAGCTATATATTTTTTTCCAATCTTCGCCAACCAACGCAGCAATTAATAGTAGTAAAGTAGAACGGGGCTGATGAAAATTGGTAATTAGACCACTACAGGTTTTGATAGTATAACCGGGTGCAATCAATAAACCAGTTTGTGTAACAAGCCGATCTAGTTTTTTTACTTCCATCCATTGAATGAGATTAGCCAATGCTTCTTGAACAGAAATGGACCCTGCATCCAGTTGATAGGGTTCCCATTGTGATAATGTAGGAACTGAATCCGCCTGCGTATTCATTATTTTCACGCCTATCCAATACAAGGACTCTACTGTTCGCAATGAGGTGGTTCCCACTGCTATCAAAGGTTGATGCACACGTGATTGCCAGGTTTTTAAAAATTCCAGAGATACTTCTATCCACTCATAATGCATCTGATGATCCGATAGTGTTAAGGCTTTGACTGGCTTAAACGTTCCGGCTCCCACATGTAAAATCACTTGTGTTTTGACTATTGAACGCTTGTCTAACTCTTGCATGATTGCCGGTGTAAAGTGTAAGCCCGCAGTGGGTGCTGCTACCGAACCTTCTTTTGTTGCATACACGGTTTGGTATCGAGATGCATCTGCTGCAACAACCTCTCTTTTTAAGTAAGGGGGCAATGGTGTTTGACCAAAAACGGTTAGTATTTCAGCAAACGTATGGTACGCAGATTGCCAGGAAAAAGAAAGCACAAATGAATCTTGCTCCTTTGTTTTTAGCTCTGCATACAATTGAATACCCTCTTTTTCCTGCCTAAGCACTGTTCCTTTTTTCCATTTAGAAGCACCTCCTACCAGACAATGGATCATAACAGTTTGTGTATGGGAAAGCGCTTGGTGCATATCTCCCAATTCGGCCGCGGGTTCTAGGCAAAATACTTCAATGCGACCTCCTGTATTTTTTTCAAAAATCAATCTGGCTGGAACTACTTTGGTTTCATTGAAAACAAGCCATGCATTGGAGGGAATTTCATTGGGCAACTCACAAAAGTAATGGTCTGAAATTTGTTTATTCTTGAATTGCAACAAACGAGACTGATCCCTATTCTCCAAGGGATAAGCTGCAATTTTTTCCGCGGGTAGCGGGTAATCAAAAGCTGCAATCTGCAGATTGCGGGGATTATCACTCATACAACTAACTGTTGTGGGCTGCAAAGGTCGTAAAAATTGGCATTTTTTGGGTCAGGCACTGCTTATCCACAGCTATCCACAGGTAATTAACATCTAAAATTGGGATAATATATTCCCACCTGATGAAACCCTTTGCTACAAAGGATTTCAGCTTGTTACGTATTGGGGATAAATATAGAATATGTAAAAGCGGGTCCAAGGTGGGAAAAAGTGTTATTTTGTGTCAATAATTAAAAAAAACTATTCAAATCGCTGATAATGATAGGTTTCCTTGGAGAATTTGAGGCTACGTTGGACGCAAAGGGTCGCTTTCTGCTTCCTGCCGGTTTTAAGAGGCAGGTGGCTGAAGAGGAATTGAACCGTTTTGTGATCAACCGTGGTTTTGAACAGTGCTTGGCGCTTTACACTTTAAAAGAGTGGGAACCTCTCTTTGAGAAAATTAAGGGTCTGAATGAATTTAACCCAAAACAACGCGAATTCAGAAGAGCTTTTTTAAATGGAGCCACGTTTGTGGAACCAGACACGGCTGGAAGAATTCTGCTTCCGCCAAACTTAAAGGCATATGCTGGACTTGAAAAAGACATTGTCATTGCAGCTGCCGGCAACAAAATGGAAATCTGGGATAGTAATAAGTACAAAAAGTTCTTTGACTCCTTTTCTTCTGATGCTTTCAGTGATTTGGGAAAGGATGTGATGGGAGGTGGAAACTTGAATTGATAGTAAACGGTGCAGTCAGCGTATCACATACCCGTTCTGCTCCGCGAAGTAATTGAAGCACTTAACATCCAACCTGATGGCGTGTATGTGGATTGCACTTTTGGCGGTGGTGGACATGCAAAAGCTATTCTTGAAAAGCTAGGACCCACCGGCAAATTGATTGCCTTTGACCAGGATGAAGACGCCCGCAGAAATCTTCCCTCGGATGAAAGGTTGTTGTTTGTGCCTGAAAACTTCCGACATGTGCAACGATTTCTTCGCCTGCACAAGATCAAAGAAGTGGATGGGTTGTTAGCGGATCTTGGAGTTAGCAGCCATCAACTTGATGCAGGGGAGCGCGGGTTTTCAACTCGATATGACGCTGCGTTGGATATGCGAATGGATTGTCGTTTATCCCTTACAGCCTATGAAATCGTGGAAACCTACAGCGAGCAGGCACTGCATAAACTCTTTGAAAAGTATGGGGAAGTGACCAATGCAAAAACACTGGCACGAACCATAGTACAAGTAAGACAATCGCAATCACTACAAACCATAGAGGGATTTAAACAAGCCCTGCACGAAGCAGTAAAAGGAAATCCAAACAAATACTTTGCCCAGGTATTTCAAGCCTTACGAATAGTGGTCAATGATGAGATGGGAGCACTTCAAGAGCTATTGACGCAATTGCCTGCTATTATCAAAACTGGCGGACGCGCTGCGATTATCACTTTTCATTCAGGAGAAGATCGAGTGGTTAAACAATTTTTTAAACGGGGTTCATTGGAGGAATTACCTGACAATCCTTTTATTTCTGCTCCAGTGCAACAACAATGGAAATTGACGTATAAAAAACCGTTGGTGGCCAGTGAAGAGGAGCAACTGCAAAATCCTCGCTCCCGTAGTGCAAAGCTTCGGGTTGCAGAAAAATGTTGAGTATCGATAACGTATAACATGACAACAGAAAAAAAAATAGACAACAATAAATCAAACTGGAAACGCTTGCTGAATTACCATTCCATTGTGCAGCAGGTTCCATTTTTATTGTTTCTATCCTTCTTAGCTGTTTGCTATATCTATAACGGACATCATGCCAATAAAACTATCCGAGATATCAATAAAACAGAGCGAGCGGTGAAGGAGTTGAGTTATGAGTATAAAACAATAAAGGGCGAACTGATTGCAAGTAGCAAGCAAAGTGAGTTAATGAGGGCCGTTGAGCCTTTGGGATTGAAGGAGTTGATTGTACCCCCAACAATATTGGTAGACAGTAGTCAATCAAAAGCTGAATAAAAAAAAGTGGAAGTAAAACGGGACATATTGTGGAGAGTGTATATCTCATTCATTGGACTAACCCTTTTAGGAGGGCTGGTGATGGGCAGGGCATTTTATATTCAGCGGTTTGAAGGAGACTATTGGCGTAAGATGAGTGATAGTCTTCATCAGCGCTTTGTTACACTCGATGCCCAACGGGGAACCATCTATAGTGAGGATGGACAATTTCTTAGTACGTCTATTCCCACTTTTGATATTTATTTAGATTTCTGTGCAGACGGCTTGAGAGAGAAAAAAGGAAAACGATTCAAAGAGAACATTGACTCCTTCGCATTGGCCTTATCGGGTTTATTTAAGGATAAGTCTGCTACCGCCTATCGAGAGGATATAGTTAAAGCTTGGGGAAAGAAATCCAGGTACTACCCGCTAAAAAAGAAACTCAGTTTTGCTCAGTATAAATTATTCAGAGCGCTGCCATTGGTTCGTTTAGGACCTAATCGAAGTGGAGTGATCGTAGAGACAAACAGCAAGCGCTTAGTTCCATTTGGACTGTTAGCTGGACGTACCATTGGTTTATCGAGAGAATACCTGACCAGCGATGGAAAAGTGAAAAAACAAAATGTAGGTATTGAAAAAAGCTTTGATACCATACTTAGTGGAAGAGAGGGACAGAAGTTGGTTCGATTTGTGGCAGGTGGAGCGGCCATTCCTATTGCTGGCTATGAAACAGAGCCCGAACATGGCAAAGATGTTTATACCACTTTGGATTTACGCTTGCAGGAAATAACCGAAACAGCATTGATGCGGATGATGTTGCAAAGTGAAGCCTTGTACGGAACAGCCATTGTTATGGAAACTGCTACCGGAAAGATTAAATCTATTGCCAATTTAGGCCGTCTTTCAGATGGTAGTTATTGGGAGAACGACAACTATGCCCTACGAAATACAGAGCCGGGTTCTACCATTAAGCTGGCCACTTTATTAGCTGTTTTGGAAAAGGGTACCAGTAAAATTTCTGATCAGGTGGAAATTGGAAATGCGGGAAAGGCCATGGTGGGCCCTAAACTTGTCTATGACGCAGAGCGTTCTCCAAAACCTTTTTTAAGCGTACAAGAATGTTTTTCTCATAGTTCTAACATTGGCATGAGCAGGTTGGCCTTGAAAGCTTTTGGAAAAAATCCCACTGAGTTAAAAGAGTACTTACATCGCTATCAATTGGATACTCGCTCTTCTATTGACTTGAACGATGTAACGCGTCCTCGAATGGCGCCACTAAATGAAAAGGGCAGCTCATTGGGTAATATGCTGTGGATGAGTTTTGGGTATGCTCTTCAGGTAAGTCCCTTGCATACACTTACATTATATAACGCAGTGGCTAACGAAGGAACAATGATGAAGCCTTATCTGGTGAGTCGTATTCAACAAGGAGGAATTGTTTTAAAAGAACATACTCCTACTATTTTGGAAAGTCAACTTTGCAGGCCTGATGTGATTGCTGCCGCGCGAGCTTCAATGGAAGCTGTAACAACAGAAGGAACTGCACGACGCGTATTTGAAGGAATGCCTTTTTCAGTTGCTGGTAAAACAGGTACTGCATTGGTAGCAGATGGGCCAATAAAATACAAGGACCGTGTATACCAAGCTTCCTTTGTAGGATATTTTCCTGCAGATCGGCCTCAATATTCATGTATTGTGGTGGTTCGCACTAAACCCTTTGCTGCTTCTCACTACGGAGGAACTGTTGCGGCGCCTGTATTCCGGGAAATTGCATTGAAGTCTTATGCACTGTACGTAGAAAGAAAAGATGCTTCTAAAGTTGAATCAAAGCGGGATAGTTCCATTTATTATTATGCCGGGTATGCTCCTGATATTCAAAAAATTTATCGTGCGCTTTCCATAGGATACACTGATTCCTTACAACAGCAGGATTGGGGCAGGGCTTATGCAGAAAATGGCAGATCCGTAGTAAAAGCACAACCGATAAGAAATAAGGTGATGCCAAATGTAAAAGGCATGGCATTAAGAGATGCCTTGTTCTTATTGGAAAATATGGGTGTGCGCGTGTCAGTAATTGGAAAAGGAAAAATAATAACACAGTCTATTCCACCAGGGACTGCCGTAGACAGGCCCTTACAAATAGTGCTGGAGTTAAGTTGATAGTAAAATGAATATGAAACTGAATCAATTGTTGCAAGGAATCAGCACTATAACAGTGCAGGGGTCTGCGGATATTATTATCCGTTCGATCACCACGGATTCGCGACAAGTGAAAGAAGGAACACTATTCATTGCTGTTCGAGGAACAAAACTGGACGGACATACGTTCATTGAAAAGGCCATTGCAGCAGGTGCCATTGCCATATTGTGTGAGGACAAACCCAATGTTGCATCAACCACAACCTGGGTGCAGGTGAACAATACGGCAACAATAGTCGGAAAATTAGCGGCCTGTTTCTTTGGAGAGCCTAGCACGTTTATGAAAGTGGTAGGCGTAACAGGAACCAATGGAAAAACAACTATAGCCACTCTGTTATATAAACTTTTTACAAATCATGGATATACCTGTGGTTTAATCAGTACGGTAGAAAATAGAATTGGAAAAGCTAGCCTTGCCGCCACACATACTACACCAGACCCCATTGCGCTGCAATCATTGCTGGGTGAAATGAAGCAAGCAGGATGTACACATGTGTTCATGGAAGTTAGTTCTCATGCTATTCATCAACACAGAATTGCTGGTTTGCAATTTGCCGGGGGTGTATTTAGTAATATAACCCATGATCATCTGGATTATCATCAAACCTTCGAAGCTTACGTAGAGGTCAAAAAATCTTTCTTTGACCATTTGAGTCCTCAGGCTTTTGCAGTAAGCAACGCAGATGACAAGCGGGGTAAGGTAATGCTCCAGGATACGCCGGCTAAGAAAATTTACTATGCGCTAAAAACAATGGCTCAGCACAAAGGCAAGATTCTGGAGAATAGCCTGGCCGGGTTGCAATTAGACGTTGACAACGTACAAGTACATTTTCGATTAATTGGCAGCTTCAATGCCTACAATCTCTTAGCCGTTTATGCTGCAGCAATTGCACTTGGTTTAGAAAAAACAGCAGTGTTAACCACGTTAAGCGAGTTGGTAGGTGCGCCAGGACGGTTTGAATGTATGGCTTCGCCTATTGAAAATATAATGGTCATAGTTGACTATGCGCATACACCAGATGCATTATTGAATGTATTGAGCACAATCAAGCAATTCAGAAAACCGGAACAACTCATTACTACGGTTACAGGTTGTGGAGGAGATCGGGATAAAACCAAACGACCCTTAATGGCTGCTGTGGTTTGCGCACATAGCGATCGAGTGATTTTTACGAGCGATAATCCACGAAGTGAAGATCCTGCGGCCATTTTAGTGGATATGGAACAAGGCATTCCTGCTGCAGATCAAAAAAAGTATATCCCCATTTTAAATAGAGAAGAAGCAATTAAAACAGCACTGGTCTTATCTCGCGCGCAGGATATCATTTTAGTTGCTGGCAAAGGGCATGAGACCTATCAGGAAGTAAAAGGAGTAAGGGAATATTTTGATGATCGAGAAACAGTTCGAAACTGGATTAGTAAACTGAATAAGTAAAAGAAGCAATATGCTCTATCATCTGTTTGATTGGCTAAATGAAGAAGGAATTCGCTTTCCGGGAAGCCGTGTTTTTGATTTTATCACGTTTCGCACAGCGCTGGCCATTTTACTTTCACTTTTTATAACGCTGGTATATGGCAAGAAGCTTATTCTCTTTTTACAACGTCACCAAGTTGGAGAAAGTATTCGTGAAGAGGGGTTGGCAGGACAGGCCAGCAAAAAGGGAACGCCTACCATGGGAGGTATCATTATCATCCTAGCCATATTGATCCCTACTTTATTACTTGCTGATTTAACAAAAGTGTATGTGCAATTAATGATCGTAAGTACTATTTGGATGGGGGGTATTGGATTTATCGATGATTACTTGAAGTTGAAAAGTAAACGTTTAACGCAGGAAAAGGGAGAGGAGTATAAAAAGTCAAATGCAGATGGGTTAGCGGGTTGGTTTAAAATACTGGGGCAAGTAGGATTAGGACTTACTGTAGGAGCTACGCTTTATTTTAATTCGGAAACGGTGATCTGGAGAGAGTATCGTGGTAAAAATCCTGCTGCTGATTCAACCGTATTTGCCAAAACCTTCAATGGTAAAACACATTATTACGTTGAAACTAAAACACCCATCACCACTATCCCATTTGTAAAAAATCACGAATTCAATTATGCAAAACTCTTACCAGCTTCTTGGAGAGCATATACGTGGTTGCTGTATCTATTGATTGTGATATTTATCATTACCGCAGTTTCTAATGGTGCTAATCTCACCGATGGATTAGATGGCCTTGCAACCGGCACGGCCGCACTTATTGGCGTATTGCTGGGAATTTTTGCTTACGCAAGTGGTAACCTGGTCTTTGCGGATTACCTGAACATCATGTATATCCCCAATCTGGGCGAACTCTCTATTTACATCGCTGCCATGATTGGGGCGTGCGTTGGATTTCTTTGGTACAATTCGTTTCCTGCACAATTATTTATGGGTGACACGGGTAGTTTGATGCTGGGTGGCATTATTGCCTCGCTTGCTATTATTGTGCACAAGGAATTGTTGATTCCAATTTTCTGTGGCGTATTCCTGGTGGAATCGCTGAGTGTCATTTTGCAAGTAGGATATTTCAAATATACTAAACGTAAATACGGAGAAGGCAAACGGATTTTCCTCAAGGCGCCACTGCATCATCATTATCAAGTGCAGGGTTTTCATGAAGTGAAAATTGTTACTCGCTTTTGGATCATTACCGTATTACTGGTGGTATTGAGTATAGTAACATTAAAGTTGCGATGAAGCAGGTCATTGTTGGAGGAGGAGAAAGTGGAGTAGGTGCTGCGCTACTAGCGAAGCAGAAGGGTTATGATGTGTTTTTATCGGACGGAAGTTCTTTGAAGGAAAACTATCGTAAGGAGCTTGAGGACGCAGCGATTCCTTTTGAGGAAGAAGTACACAGCATGGATAAAATCTTGACTGCCGATGAAGTGGTTAAGAGTCCGGGTATACCCGAACATGCGGCGATCATGAAAGCGATCAGAGCCAAGGGAATACCCGTAATCAGTGAAGTGGAATTTGCCTATCGCCATAAAGGGGATAGCCAAGTTGTTGCTATCACGGGTAGCAATGGCAAAACCACTACGGCCTCATTGGTCTATCAATTATGCAAAAGAGGAGGGCTTGATGTGGCTTTGGCGGGTAATATCGGATACTCTTTTGCCCGACAAGTGGCATTGGATCCTAAACCGCTCTATGTGTTAGAGGTGAGCAGCTTTCAGTTGGATGATATACAAACATTCAGACCCAACATTGCCATTCTTACCAATATCACAGAGGATCACTTGGACCGATACGAATATGTTTTTCTGAACTATATCAAAAGCAAGTTTCGAATAACCAGCAATCAAAGGCCTGAGGATTATTTTATCTATTGTGCCGACGATGCGGTTACTGAAAATCACATAAATGACTTTTTTATTCAATCAACACAACTACCCATTAGCATGAAAAGAGAAGTACCAAACGGAGGGTTTATTAAGGATGGAGATATGTACGTGCGTACAGGTAATGAAGTGATGTCTATGAGTGTCTTTGATTTTGCACTCAAGGGCAAGCACAATCAGTACAACACGATGGCCGCTTGTGTTGCCGCTGCAACATTGACTATCCGAAAAGACAAGATTCGTGATGCTGTTCAGCATTTTGAACAGCTTGAACACCGTATGGAACACGTGGCCATGGTACGGGGTATAGAATTTATTAACGACAGTAAAGCCACTAATATCAATTCAACCTGGTATGCGCTTGAGAGTATGACAAGACCAACTGTGTTGATATTAGGAGGTGTTGATAAAGGGAATGATTATTCATTGCTGGTTGAGGGGGTAAAAGAAAAAGTGAAAGCCATTATTTGTTTGGGTGTAGACACTAAGAAAATTCATGAAGCATTTGCGGGAGTAGTACCTGTTTTAATGGATACGCAGGATGCAGCAGAAGCCGTGCAGTTGGCTTTTCGATTAGCTACAAAAGGAGATGCAGTGCTGTTAAGCCCCGCTTGTGCCAGCTTTGATCTTTTCAAAAACTACGAAGATCGGGGTCAACAATTTAAAAATGCAGTTCGCGATTTATAATAATGGAAGCAGCAAAGGACATAAGACTTGGTGAACTCAGGAACAGTTTTACTACCGACCGGTTACTTCAAAAAACACGGGGAGATAAAGTAATCTGGGCCTTGGTAGTGGTATTGACCTTAGTATCATTGTTGGCCGTATACAGTGCAACCGGATCCTTAGCTTATAAGTTTTATAAAGGGAACACGGAAGTTTATCTTTTTAAGCAAGTGGCATTTATCCTGGGCGGCTTATTGGTCATTTATTTTGCGCACTTAGTTAATTACACGTTTTATTCCAAAGCCGCTCGCTTTGTGTTTCTTCTGGCCATACCCTTATTGATCTATACCTTGTTTTTTGGAGTTAAAATGAATGAGGGAAGTCGATGGATTCGATTGCCATTGATCAATATGACCGTTCAAACCTCTGATTTTGCAAAGCTAGCTCTCTTTATGTATCTGGCACGTTTACTCAGTAAACGACAGGACTTAATCAAGGATTTTCGGCAAGGATACCTTATGGTTATTTGGCCGGTTGTAGTTACTTGTTTATTGATAGCCCCTGCTAATTTATCTACGGCTTTATTATTAGGAGCTAGTTGCTTGTTGCTTTTATTTATTGGAAGAGCTAATACAAAACATCTGTTGTTAACTATCGGTTTAGCCATGATTCCGATTTTGATGTTGATCGGTGCAGCCGTGTATCAACATCAACAAGGTGAGACCGAAGATTTGGTCATGCCTGCAAAAAAAGAGGATGGAGCTTTAACGCGAAGGGTGGATACCTGGATCAATCGCGTGGAAAGTTTTATTTATGGTAGTGAAGATATTAATACGGACGCTTATCAAGTAAATCAGGCAAAAATTGCAGTTTCCAAAGGGGGAATATTAGGTGTTGGACCCGGAAACAGCACCACCAGAGACTTTCTTCCACAAGCGTACAACGATTTTATCTATGCTATAATCATTGAGGAATATGGGTTGATAGGTGGGGCATTCATGGTATTTATTTACTTGGTGTTTTTATATAGATGTATTCGCATATTTAAGCGATGTCCTTTTGCATTCGGTGCTTTTCTGGCACTTGGACTAAGTTTTACACTGGTCATTCAGGCACTTGCTAATATGGCGGTTACGGTCAATTTATTTCCGGTTACGGGGGTAACGCTTCCATTGGTGAGTATGGGAGGAAGTAGTTTCATTTTTACTTGTTTGGCCATTGGCATCATTTTGAGTGTGGCTAGAAATGTGGAGCAGTTGGAGGGAAAAAATAAAGAAGAACAAGCAAACAGCGTAGTTGCATGAGTAGACGTATGATCATAGCAGGAGGTGGAACAGGAGGACATATTTTTCCGGCATTAGCAATTGCGGGTGCCCTAAAAAAAATGGATTCTTCGCTGGAGCTACTTTTTGTTGGCGCAAAAGGAAAAATGGAAATGGAAAAAGTTCCACAAGCCGGCTATACCATCATAGGATTGGACATTGCAGGGTTTAACAGAAGTTCATTGCTTAAAAATATTGGGTTGCCATGGAAATTACTGAAAAGCTTTTGGCAGGTACGACAAATATTTAAACAGTTTCGCCCACATGCCGTGCTTGGAGTTGGAGGATATTCCAGTTTTCCCGTTTTGCGCTATGCCCAGGCTATTGGAATTCCAAATTTCTTGCATGAGGCTAATTCCTTTGCAGGCCGAACAAACCAACTATTAGCAAAAAAAGCAACAACGGTTTTTGCGGGAGTGAGGGGATTGGAAAAATTTTTTACACAGGCAAAGATTTGCTTTACAGGAAATCCGGTTCGCCCTTCCATTGTGCAGTCAACCGTATCGGCAGAAGCTGGTCGTTTGCATTTTGGATTAAATCCTGCAAGCCCCACTTTGTTTGTAGTAGGAGGAAGTTTGGGCGCTCGCTCAATCAATTTAGCCATTGAGCAAGGACTTGATCAATTAATGAAAGTGGGGGTTCAATTGATTTGGCAAACTGGGAAAAATGATGAGTTACGCTTGAGGCAATTGATGCAACGCTACCCAGGAGTTTGGATTGGGCCATTTATCAATGAAATGGAATATGCTTACGCCGCTGCAGATTTGGTTGTTGCTCGAGCAGGTGCATTAACCGTTGCTGAATTAGCTGTGGCGGAAAAGCCTGTAGTCTTTGTACCCTTTCCCTTGGCAGCAGAGAATCACCAGACTGCAAACGCTAAACAGTTGGTTGAGCAACAAGCTGCATTGTTGGTTACTGATGGGGAGGCGCAACAAAAATTGACAGCTGTGGTACTTGATTTGATAATGGACAAAACCAAACTACTGCAGATGCAAACAAACATAAAAACATTTGGCGTAAGAGATGCTGATCAACGAATTGCCATTGAAATCATGAAATGGATATGAGAAAACCGATACTTGATACTTGTTTATTGGCCCGCCCTTTTGAAGGGGTAGCCGGTATCAAAGAAGTATGCTTTATTGGAATTGGCGGAATTGGCATGAGTGCATTAGCTCGCTTTTTTATGGAAAAAGGAGTAGCGGTAACAGGATACGATAAAACACGCACGGAGCTTACGATACAGTTGGAAGAAGCGGGCATGTCCATACATTATGAAGACAGTATAGAGCTGTTGTCCCGTACAGCAGATCTAGTAGTATACACACCTGCCATCCCCGCTGCGCATCTTGAATTGAATTGGTATAAAAATAACGGGTACACACTTTACAAGAGAAGTGAACTGTTGCAGCGAATTACGGACGGTTCGTTGAATATCTGTATTGCTGGAACGCATGGAAAAACTACTACCAGTACACTGATAGCTCATGTTCTCAGACAAAGTGGAATGGGATGCAATGCGTTTTTGGGCGGCATCGCTAGTAATTATGGAACAAACTATTGGGGTAGCGCCACCAATTGTTGCGTAGTAGAAGCCGATGAGTATGATAGAAGTTTTTTAAAACTACGTCCACATATTGCATTGATCACCGCAATGGATCCCGATCACTTAGATATATATGGAACACCGGAAGCGATGGAAGAGGCGTTCATTTCATTTAGTAAGTTAGTTACGCCGCAGGGAGTATTGCTCTATAAAAAAGGATTAAGCCGTGCCGCTTCATTAGCCGCTACTCAACAATTAAGTTACCACCTGAATGAGGAAACAGCAGATTGCAGATCGGTTGGATTAAAAGTGCAAAATGGAGCTTATCAATTTGATGTGGTGGTGGCTGGAGACTTGTTGACAGGATTTCAATTACATATGGGAGGGTTGCATAATGTTGAAAATGCAGTAGCGGCTATTTCAATGGCATGGTTGTTGGGAATTGAAGCAGAAAAAATCAAAATGGCCATTGCCAATTTTAAGGGAGTGCAACGACGATTCGAATTGATTTGGCAAAGTGATCAAGCTGTGTTGATCGATGATTATGCGCATCATCCTGCAGAGTTAGCCGCTTTATTAGCAGGTGTTCGCTCACTTCATGAAAACACCCCTTGCACCATCTTTTTTCAACCCCATTTGTACTCTCGTACCCGGGACCTTGCTGCCGGCTTTGGGGATGCATTGGATACAGCGGATCAGGTTGTGTTATTGCCCATCTATCCAGCAAGAGAAACACCAATGGAAGGGGTAAGTAGTGAATTGATAGCCTCCCATATCAAGAATGCGACAGTATCCCTGCTTCCTAAAGAACAGGTGGCTGCATGGGTGGCAAATGATTTGAAATTGAATGAAAAACAAAAAAGAATTTATATAACTGCCGGAGCGGGGGATATTGACCAATTATTACCCTCACTGCGTCAACTTTTTATTACATCGTGCAACTAAAGAAAACCATACAACGTATTTTATTTATTCTGTTCTGGACAGGAATCGGAACGGGCATGATCTTTCTATTAGGTGCTGCAATAGGGAGAAGAAATCAAGCTCGTTTCCGGGACTACACAATTGAAATAAAAGGACAGTATGGAGACTCGTTCCTCAATGAGGATTCAGTAGAAAATTTATTAAGACATCACACTGCAGGTGTTAAAGGGGAATTATTAGCGGCACTCCAACTAAGAAAAGTAGAACAAGGATTGATGCAACATCCATGGATCAGAGAGGCCCAACTTTATTTTGACAACAAGGATGTTTTACATGTGAAGATCACTGAAAAAACACCAATAGCCAGACTTTTTATACAAGCTGAACCATCCACGTACCTAGATGAATTAGGACAACTAATGCCATTGGCCTCGCATCGTACTGTTAAAGTGCCTGTATTTACAGGATTACCGCATAGTTCAGGCAACCGTAACAGAGATAGTTTATTTTATTTACGAATCGGGGAGATGGCTAAGCAAATTGTATTGGATAGTTTTTGGACTGCACAAGTGGCGCAGTTGGATTATTTACCGGATGGCAGTTGGGAAATGATTCCTATCATTGGCAACCATGTAATTCGCGTGCAGGATGGCCCGGATTTTCAAGTACAATTAAAAAAGCTAATGCTTTTTTACAAGCAAGTATTGGTCAAAACTGGATTTGATCGTTACCGTTTTATTGATTTGCGATTTAATAATCAAGTTGTGGCTTCCTATACGGCCTCAACGCGTGTGGATTCTATTCGATTGCGCCGCAGTGTTGAGCAATTATTGGCGCAATCCCGTGCGGATGAATTGGACACGGCTATTCGTTATTTACCCAAGCCACTTCAACCCCTGTTAGTTGATGACACTCTTTCCGTAACTACAGAAATGAAAAATAGTTTGCCTCTTGATTCTCTGATAACCCCTCAACAACACCCTAAAAACATAAACAACTAAAACAACATCCCTATGAACAACGAAAACCCTATCATTGTCGGTCTGGACATCGGTACCACCAAGATCGCTGTGATTGCCGGCCGTAAAAACGAGTATGGTAAACTCGAAATTTTAGGATTTGGCAAAGCAAATTCCAACGGTGTGAAGCATGGACAAGTGCTCAACATTGACGAAACCATCAAAGCCATTCGCACTGCATTGGACAATTGTTTTGCGTCTAACCCAAATCTTGAAATCGGAGAAGTGTATGTTGGAATTGCCGGTCATCACATTAAAAGCTTACAAACGCGTGGGGATATGGTTCGTCATCGCACCGATGAGGAAGTTTGTCAACATGAAATTGATAAGTTGATTGATGATCAGTACAAAACTTATATTCCGGCTGGCGATCAGATCATTGATGTTATTCCTCAGGAATTTACCGTGGATAACATTCCCAATATCGCCAATCCGATTGGATACGGGGGTGTGAAAATCGGAGCTAATTTTCATATCATTACGGGAGATAAAAATGCAATCAGAAACATTAATCGAAGTGTTGAAAAGGCAGGATTGCACACAAAAGACTTGGTGTTACAGCCATTGGCTTCTTCTGCTGCAGTTATGGCGCAGGAGGATTTAGAAGCAGGAGTGGCTATCGTGGACATTGGTGGTGGTACCACGGACTTAGCTGTATTCAATGAAGGAATTTTAAAACACACGGCCGTTATTCCTTTTGCAGGAGAGAATATTACCAATGATATCAAATCTGGATTAGGAGTATTGCGCTCTCAAGCAGAACAAATGAAGGTACAGTTTGGATCTGCGTTGGCTAATGAAGCAAAATCGAATGCGTATATCACCATTCCCGGATTGCGTGGAATGCCTGCCAAAGAAATCAGCGTTAAGAATCTGGCCAATATTATCCAGGCCAGGATGAGTGAGATCATGGATTTTGTTACTTATCATTTGAAACAAGTGGGATTAGATAACAAAGCATTGAACGGAGGTATAGTGTTAACCGGCGGAGGATCACAACTCAAGCACTTGATTCAATTAACAGAGTATGTTACCGGATTAAACGCGCGTATTGGTTTTCCCAATGAACATCTAGCTGCTGGCCATATCGAGGAATTATCCAAGCCAACTTACTCCACCTGTATAGGATTGATCTTAAAAGGGTATGACGATTTCGAACACAATCGTAAGGAGTTTGACAAAGGATATCGTAAAGTGGATGTTCCCACAACATTACGTAAAACAGCTGCTGGTGGAGTAGCAGAAACCGAAGAACTCACTTCTATTGATGAAGAACAAATGCGGAAACGCAGAAATCTGACTGGATTTTGGAGCAAGTTTAAAGATCGCATCATTGATCTCTTCAAAGAGGAAGAAGATCGGCATCTCTAAACAAACCAACTAAACTAACCCATTAACAATTCGAAAAATAACTTCAATGATTCAATTTGATCTTCCAATAGAAAAATCATCCATCATTAAAGTGATTGGAGTAGGCGGTGGCGGAAGCAACGCTGTCAATTACATGTTTAACCAAGGCATCGAAGGTGTCAATTTTGTGATTTGTAACACAGATGCACAAGCGCTTGCCATCAGTGGTGTTCCTAACCGTATTCAACTAGGTCCCTTATTGACCCAGGGACTTGGGGCGGGCGCCAATCCTGATATTGGCAGACAGGCCACGGAAGAATCGCTCGAGGAAGTAAGACGTATTCTTGAAGTGAATACTAAAATGGTGTTTGTTACCGCAGGTATGGGTGGGGGTACAGGCACAGGGGGGGCTCCCATTATTGCAAAAATTTGTAAGGAAATGGGGATACTCACTGTGGGTATTGTAACCACTCCTTTTGCTTACGAGGGAAAGAAGAGATTGCAACAAGCAGAGGAAGGAGTTAAACAATTACGCTCACAGGTAGACACCTTGTTGATCATTAGCAACGATAAACTAAGACATCAATTTGGAAATCTTAAAATGCGAGAAGCATTTGAAAAAGCAGATAATGTATTGGCAACTGCCGCGCGTTGTATCACAGATGTAATCAACAGTACAGGTCAAATTAATGTTGACTTTGCTGATGTATGCACAGTGATGCGCAATGGAGGAAGAGCCATCCTTGGTCATGCTCTTGTAGCCGGACAAAATCGTGCGCAACTGGCTTTGGAAGAAGCCTTGAACTCTCCCTTACTGAGCGACAATGATATCCTGGGTGCTAAATGGATCTTAATAAACATTAATTCTGCTCGTGGGGAACATGAATATACCATGGATGAAGTGGAAATTATTCAGCAGTTATTATTGACCAGAGCGGGTGAAAATACCGATGTGATTTTAGGAATGGGATATGACGATAATCTCGGTGAGCAATTAGCCATTACTTTGATTGCAACCGGTTTTGAACATAAAGATGGAATTACGCCATCCTCGCCGGTCCGTGCAAAAGTTCAGGAGGAGGAAAAAATTGTAATGGTGCTGGGTCAACCAGAAATTTCTAATGCACCTGTTACTCCTGAGGCAAACGTTGAAATTGAAAAAGAAGTTTCCGCAATTACAACTGAAGCAGCACCAGCAGCAGCTGCACCAACTATTGAGCAAACTGCTCCTGTAGAAGAATCTTTGCCATCAGCGTTGGCTCCCCAATTAATTGATGAAGATTCAAGCAAACCGATACGGGAAACAGAAGCTAGCTTTTTAGCCGCTGCGGTCATTATGCCTGAACCTGCTTCAATTGCTCCTGTTGTTTCCGGAGGCTATTTGACCAGACCGATGAATATTTACACAGAAGTGCCCACACAAGAGCAAGCTGTTCCTGAAATAGCCACTCCTGCTCCTGCTGATCAATCCGTGCAAATATATTTTGAGGAAGAAGTAGTAGTGAATGCTCAGGATACTCAAATGAAGCCCGTTGCTATGGTAGCTGAGGAGGTTGCTGAATTATTTGAAATGAAATTAGTGGAGAAAGATGAAGACCCTGCTCCTCCAACACCTTTATTAGTTGAGTTGCACCGCAACACACCGGCTGATGCATTGGAACTTCCGGAAGTAGATGAATCAATAGTTCAGCAACGCCGTGCAGCTGAGCGATTACAGAAACTTCGTAATCTATCCTTTAATGTAAACGCTGCTGATCCCAATAATGAGTTTGAAACCATTCCTGCCTACATTCGTCAGAACATGGAAATGTACAATTCCAAAACTCAGATTGAAAACTTCTATAGTAATTATGAAGTAAAAGAGGATCCCAATAAGCAAGGGCCTATCAGCAGCTTGAACAGTTTCTTAAATGGAGAAAAACCTGATTAAAGAAACTCACTTTTCCAAAAATGGCAAAGTGACATAAGTTGGTCTGTTTTTAGTTGTTCCTCCCGGTTTTATCCGGGAGGTTTTTTTAAGAGCAATAACAGGCACTCTGCTAAATACCACTATAGAAATATTCCTAATTGCGGATAGGTCTTCCGCTTGTTAACACACTTTGAATTCTTTCCAAAGTTTTCTTTTCTCCACAAAGTGAAAGAAAAGCTTCTCTTTCCAGATCAAGTAAATATTGCTCATCAACCGTAGTAGGTTCACTCAAATCACCTCCACACATAACATAAGCTAATTTTTTAGCCACTAATGCGTCGTGATCCGTAGCATAACCGGCCGTTTTCATAGCGTGAATTCCTGCAAGCAATGGGCCCAATCCTGCGCGCCCTAACACGGGTATAGCTGTTTCTTCCAGAGGCCGGATGTATCCGGCTTGGTGTAGTTGCAGCACCGCTTGTTTAGCATAGGCAACTCTGCGGTTGGGATTCAAAACAATTTCATCAATGCCTTGTCTATATATCCCTAATGAAAAAGCTTCTTGAGCAGATGTGCCAACTTTTGCTGTTGCAATGGTCATGAACCTGTTTTTTAATGTATTCATCTCAGGTTCGTCCATATGCATTTCTTTACCAGCCCGTACTACAAATTCTTTTGTGCCACCTCCTCCGGGAATGAGGCCTACTCCCAACTCTACAAGTCCTGCATAGGTTTCCGCTGAAGGAAAGCACTTGTCTGCATGTAAATTCAACTCGCAACCGCCTCCTAATGTTAATCCATGCGGAGCCACCACCACGGGTACATTGGAATAGCGTACACGCATCATGGTCTGTTGAAAAAAGCGAATAGCTAAATTTAGTTCTTCAAATTCTTGCTCAATGGCCAGCATAAAGATCATGCCCACATTGGCACCTGCAGAAAAATTAGGGCCTTCGTTGGCAATAACCAATCCTTTGAAGTTGGCTTCTGCTTTTTCAATTGCCGTTTGAATACCAGATAGCACTTCACCACCAATACTTCCCATTTTTGTATTCCACTGCAGTCCTAATACATCGTGGCCCAGATCAACCAGCTTGCAACTTGCATTTTTCCATACCGTTTTATCTTGACGGTGACTAAGCATTAAAAATTCATCCGCTCCTGGCAGTGCTTTGTAGCTGTGCGAGAGGGGGTCATAGCAATAACGTTGACCATTTTCAGTTTTATAAAATTGATGATTTCCTGCTTCCACCATTTCCTTAATCCAAGGTGCTACGGGGAGTTGAAATTCTTCCAAACTGTTCATCAGTGATTTCACGCCCAATAGGTCCCAGGTTTCAAAGGCTCCAATTTCCCAACCAAAACCAGTTTTCATTGCATCATCAACCTGATAAAGTTTATCGCTAATTTCTGGTATGCGAAGTCCTATGTAAGAAAATAAATGAGCATGTAATAGTTGGAAAAAATTGCCCGCTTTATCCTTGGCATGGTGTAACAGTTTAATGCGGCTTGGCAAATCTTCCAATTGTTTTGCAGAATCCAGAGAAGGGAATTTTGGTTTTTGCCTTGGTTTATACTCCAGTGTTTCTAAGTCTAGCGTAAGGATTTCTTTTTTTCCTTCTTTTGTTTTGGTTTTCTGAAAAAATCCTTTTCCGGTTTTATCGCCCAGCCATTGATTGGCAACCATTTTTTCTAGCCAGGCTGGTATTTTAAACAAATGCCTAGACTCATCTTGAGGACAATTTTGAACCACTCCTTGTGCTACTTTGACCAGTGTATCAATGCCCACCACATCTGCTGTTCTAAAAGTTGCTGACTTTGGTCTGCCAACAACGGGTCCGGTTAGTGCATCGATTTCATCAACACTTAAGTTTAGCTTTTCTTTTATATGCATGATAGCCATCATGCTAAAAACGCCAATACGGTTAGCAATAAAAGCTGGGGTGTCCTTGCACAATACGGTGGTTTTGCCCAGTTTTTTGTCGCCATAGCTCATCAAAAAATCTACTATGTCAGGGTTGGTGTGAGCCGTGGGTATTATTTCTAATAAACGTAAATAGCGTGGAGGATTAAAAAAGTGTGTTCCGCAAAAATGTTTTTTAAAATCTTCACTCCGTCCATCCAGCATGGCATGGATAGGAATACCGGATGTGTTTGAACTAATCAGGGTTCCTGGTTTGCGATACTTTTCTACTTTTTCAAATAATTGTTTTTTTATTTCCAATTGTTCAACAACTACCTCAATGATCCAATCAGCTGTTGATATGTCTGAAAGGTTGTCTTCAAAATTCCCGGTCTGTATATTTTTTGAATAGTGTTTTTCATACAGAGGTGCCGGAGAAGACTTTAGGGCTGCCTGAAGTGAATCGTTTACTATTTTATTTTTTAGTGGGGCAGGGGCATCTGCCGGTAAGTTGGCTGGGGCAATATCCAATAGCAACACCTGATGTCCTGTGCCTGCAAAATGACAAGCTATGCGCGAACCCATTACTCCACTTCCTAAAACGGCTACTTTTTTAATAAAACGAAGGCTCATAATTAAATAGTTAGTTATGCAACTAATTTGCTAATTCTAAGTTAACCCATTTAGCGAGAGCCCAAAACTTTATTGCTTAACTTATTTGTGAACCGGGCTCGATTGGATTCTCTGGCTGAACAAAATGGAGTTTCCCGTTCTTATCGGTTGCCATGAGGATCATCCCGTTGCTCTCTATTCCTCTCATTTTTCGAGGGGCCAGGTTGCTGACAACGGTTACTTGTTTTCCAATTATTTCATCAGGTTGATAGTGCTCGGCAATTCCACTTACAATCACACGGATTCCTTCTTGCAACTCAACTTCTAACTTCAGCAGCTTATCTGCCTTTTCTACTTTTTCGGCTTTTCGAATAATGCCTGAGCGCAAATCTAATTTTGCAAAATCTTCATATTGAATCATGGGTTTGCTGGTTGTACCAGTATTTTTTTCAGTAGGGGTAGGGGTTATAGCGGACAATATTTTCCCCTGCTGAAGTTTTTCAATTTGCTGAGCTACTTCCGTGTCTTCAATTTTTCTGAATAGAAGTTGAGGGGCACTAAGGGGGTATCCGACATTCAATAGTTTAAGGCTTCCCGCATTTTCCCAGTCTAGCATTCGGTCCACCACTTTCATCATTTTTAAAAGCGTAAGTGAGGTGTTAGGTAGAAAAGGGTTGAACAGTATTGTCAGATTTGCAGTGAGTTGCAAACACAAGTGCAAACAATTATCAATCTGTTTTTGTGCAGTGGGGTCTGTTTCTATTTGTTTGGCCAGCATCCATGGCGCTTTCTTTTGCATGTATTGATTACCTTTTCGAGCAAGGTTCATTACTTCAAACAAAGCATCTCTGAACTTGTACTGATCGATCAATGCGCCGATATGTGCCGCTGCATCCTGAATATCTTTTATAAGGGAATGCTCACTCTCGTCAAATAATGCGGGATGGAGGTGAGGAACTTTTCCATTACAAAGTTTATGGTTCAGTACCCAGGTACGATTTACAAAATTACCAAAGATGGCAACCAACTCGTTATTGACCGCATCCTGATATCCCTTCCAGATAAACTCACTATCTTTTGTTTCGGGCGCAATTTGTGTCAGGTAGTATCGAAGCATATCTACACATTGCCCTCCTCCATTTTCTGCCTTGACAAAATCATTGATATAATCTCGCATATCCAGCTTCCAGTTACGGCTGGTGCTCATCTTGTCTCCTTCGAGGTTGAGGAATTCATTGGCAGGAACCTGTTCGGGTAAAATGTAGCCATGCAATTTTAACATCACCGGAAAAATGATGCAGTGAAAAACAATATTATCCTTTCCGATAAAATGAACCAATTTGGTTTCTTTGTCTTGCCAGAAAGGAGCCCAGTCCTTTCCATGATCAAGGGCCCATTGTTTGGTTGCACTGATATACCCAATAGGTGCGTCAAACCAAACGTATAATACTTTACCTGCACTTCCTAGTATGGAGTCTGGAATCTTTACCCCCCAATCCAGATCCCTGGTAACAGCACGAGGTTGCAAGCCCCCTTCGATCCAACTTTTGCATTGACCAACAACAGTAGGACGCCAGTCCTTGGCATGCTCGCCTAGGATCCAATTTTTTAAAAATTCTTCATGTTGGTTTAGCGGAAGATACCAATGCGTTGTTTTTTTCTTTTGAAGAGTTGCTCCACTAAGTGTACTAACTGGATTGATTAATTCATCGGGACTCAGCGTGCGCCCACAGGTTTCGCATTGATCGCCGTAAGCTCTATCGCTTTTACAATGAGGACAAGTGCCTTTGATGTAACGATCCGCTAAAAATGTGTTAGAGACTGTATCAAAATACTGTTCGCTTTCTTGCGTAATCAACGCCCCTTTTTCCAATAAGTGGGTGAAAAATGTTGAGGCTGTTTCGTGATGTAGCGGCTCACTGGTTCTATGGTAAACATCAAAACTCACTGATAGGTTCTCAAAATCTTCTTTGAGAGCCTGGTGATATTTATCAATTGTTTCTTGTGGAGTTGTGCCTTCTTTCTTTGCCTGGATGGGAATGGCAGTGCCGTGCTCGTCGCTACCACATACAAAAACCACCTCTCTTTTTTCTGCGCGTAAATAACGTACATAGATATCTGCCGGAATATATGCTCCGGCCAGGTGTCCAATATGTTTTAGCCCGTTTGCGTAGGGTAATGCGGAAGTAACTAAATATCGTTTAGGAGTAGACATGCAGTGCAAAAATACCGGAAACCAAGGCTTGCCCAAAATAGAATGCAGGCATTACCTTTACGGTATTCCTTGTATGATTACACCCAATTACTTAAATCCCGGAGATACCATAGGGTTAGTTTGTCCAGCTGGTTATTTACCTGCTGCTGCGGTGCAAACCTGTGTTGAAATACTTGCACAATGGGGATACAGGGTTATTCAAGGGTCAACTATTGGCGGCAGTTCGCAGAATTATTTTTCGGGAACAGATCAAGAACGATTGTCCGATTTGCAACGCATGCTCGACGACCCTACAGTGAAAGCAATTTTGTTTGGCAGAGGTGGCTACGGAACTGGTCGTATCATTGAGCAAATTGATTTTACAAAATTTGTTCAATCCCCAAAATGGATCATCGGGTATAGCGATATTACCATACTGCATGCACATATACATCGTCATCAGCAGGTGGTTACTTTGCACGGCCCTATGGCAACTGCTTTTAATGGGGAAGGATGGAAAAATGAATATGTCCAATCCTTGAAGGAAGTATTGGAAGGAATCAGTTCTGCTTGTTCAGGTCCTGATCACTCATTTAACCGATTTGGAACGGCAACTGCAACATTGGTGGGGGGCAATTTAGCTTTGTTGGCGCATTTGGTTGGTAGTTCTTCTGATTTGGACACTGCCGGAAAAATTCTATTTATCGAGGACGTGGGAGAGCAATTGTACAATATCGATCGCATGCTTTACCAATATAAAAGAAGTGGAAAACTGCAGTCACTTGCCGGACTCATTGTGGGTGGCTTTACAAATTGCCAGGATACGGAACGGCCATTTGGCAAATCTGCCTATGCAATAATTCAGGAAGCAGTGGCTGAATATTCCTATCCTGTTTGTTTTGATTTTCCGGTAAGTCATTCAGAAAGAAATATTGCCTTAAAAGTAGGAGCTACCTATAGTTTGCGTGTGGACGCTACGGGATCGTTGCTTGCAGAATAATCAATGGGATAACCATTTTTTCAATGTTGTTCTGGTTAATTGAAAATCAAATAAGTTATTGTGGGCTCCTCCTTTAATGATCAATAACGATATGCCTTTTTTGTGTTTTGCCAATTGTAAAGAATGTTGGTGAGCTACTACAAAATCATTAGTGCCATGCAAAATTCGAATAGGGGCCACTACCTGTTCTAAAAATTGTTCAGTTGGAAACTGAAACTGCAATAAAGTTTTAAAGGGATAAATGGGGGCGTAATAGGAAAATACTGCTGGAAAATTGGTGTAAGGTGTTTCAAGAATTAGCTGTCTGCAGTCTTTTACAGAGGCCAGATAAGCGGCAACGCCAGTACCCAAACTCTTACCATAAATAATAATCTCATTGGAGGAGAACTGCTTTCTGGCTAACTGATAGGCCCAGATTGCCCATTGATAGATTTTTTGCTCCGATATTTCGCCTCTGCTTTTTCCATAGCCCGGGTAGTCCATCATCAATACTTCATATCCCTCCTGAGTGAATAAATCAGCTTTGGGTGCATACCATTCCACATTTTCTCGATTGCCGTGGAAATACAGCACAACACCACGGGCAGGTGCTTTATCGGTAATAAAACTAATCAGGTGTAAGGTATCTTCCTGATTGATGGGAATGGTTATTTCCTTATGTGGGGCCTGGATAGCAACATTTTTATCAGCGTGGATAACACGGGCTCGAAAGATGAAGGCATCCTGATTGGCATAAAAGATCCACCCGGCTAGTAAATACAGAAGTAGTAGCCAACCTATGGGTTTTCTCCACTTGAGGAAATGAGTATAGAAATATTTTAGAGGCATCAGTATTTCAGGATATCGCGAATAAAATTGTGGTATTCATCAAAAGAAGGTAGATTATTGTGACCGCCACCTTCTATACGAATCAGGGTTGTTTTAAATTGATGTTGCGCTTGCAAAGCAACACTATGGCGGATAGGAATCAGTTTGTCACGGGTTCCATGTATGATATACGTGTGGCATTTTACCAGTGGCAACCATTTGTCGGTTCTTAAATGAAAGCGAAGCACCAATCTTAGCGGTAAAAAAGGTAAAAATCGTTCAATGACTTTTTTAAAATTGAAGTAGGGGGCATCCAATATCAAGTAACGGGGATTATTGTCCGATGCGATTTTTGTAGCAAACCCGCTTCCTAAACTTCTACCGTAAATAATCAAATGGTCCTCAGGATATTTTTCGCTTAATCGGTCATACACAAATTGCATATCCTTGAGCATCTCTTTTTCGTTTCGTTTACCTGTACTTTTTCCAAAACCTCTATAATCAACCAACACCACATCGTAATTGTATCGGTAAAAATCCTTTGCATAGCGTGCCCAGCCTTTGATGCTTCGGGTGTTCCCATGAAAATAAAGGATCAACCCTCTTGGATTTTCTCTATAAAAATGCAATCCATTGATCCGCACTCCAGGGGCACTGTCAAAAAAATACTCCTTGAAGGGTAGTTGATATTTAAATGCAAAGTCTGCTTTTAAAATTTCAGGTCGAAAAATGAACTTTTCTTGCAGCAAATAGGCCAAGATGGAAAACAGGAGGATGGCTCCCAGGATATACCACAAGAATGTGGGTATCATAACTTACTTATCAACACGTTTGAGATTAAGATTGGTAACGGGTGCTACGATCAATGGAAATTTTTCGACAAAAACATTTGCTTGATCCAAGCCAAATCCTTTTTCTTCGGATAAGCTTAGCTCCTTTAACCAAAAATAGAATTGCATGATCACTTTTTCAATGAAGGGCAATTCATTGTCTTGACTTAGGTATTTTTCCATGACCATAAACTGAAAATCTCCAACCACTTTGCTTTGAGGTAGACTCTCATATCGGCTGGTAATAGCCACCTCTTGATTGGTAACTAAATCTTCTACTACTTTTCTGAACATCAGATTAATTCGAGGTTCCACCCGGAATCCAAATCTGAAATCAATCCGGATAATGTCGTTTGGAATAATATGGGTTACCTTATAATCACAAGTATAGGGTTCGTCCATAGTGTCGATATGCACAAACCAATAAATGTCTGCTCGTTTTGGCTTGCGGTTCAATATGGAGTAGACAATCTTATGCTCGATCTCCTTAGGGTTGTTGGCGCTGGTCATGTAAATCAAGTGTGTGGCATATTTGGGCACTGATACGTCACGACTCAATTCTTGAATTTTATTCAGATAATGATCAAGCTTAACAAATTCGATATATCGATTTTTAATTTTTCTGGCTTTAAACCAAACGAACATGACGGCAAAAATGATCAGACCAATCAACAGCGTGATGTAGCCACCATGCATGAATTTTACCAATAAGGCTATCAAAAAGGAGGCTTCTATAATAAAATAACCAGCCAAAAATAAATAGATCCAGAAGGATTTGACTCGATGCAACACCAAATAGTTGGCAAAAAGAATAGTAGTGCTGATCATTGTAACTATTATGGCCAGTCCATATGCCGCTTCCATATTTGAGGACTTACGGAAATATAAAACCACCCCAACGCATCCCAAGAACATCATCAAGTTAATTGCCGAAATAAAAAGCTGACCTTTTTCTTCAGAAGGGTATCTGATTTTTAATTTCGGCCACAGGTTCAGTCTCATGGATTCGCTTACCAAGGTAAATGCTCCGGACACCATTGCCTGACTGGCAATAATGGCTGCAGCTGTAGCTATAATAACTCCGGGAATAATGAACCAATGGGGCATTAGGTCATAAAATGCATTGATTCGAAGTTGGGTTTTAATAGCGGTAGAGATGGGTGCATTAAGATCAACAAGATTAGTGACTTTGCCGTTCAGTTGATACTGTTGTGACAATAAGGCGGCGCCTTGTCCTAGGTAGTTAAATAGCAAGCAGAGTTTTACATAGATCCAAGAAATACGGATATTCTTTCTTCCACAATGGCCTAAATCGCTGTAAAGGGCTTCTGCGCCAGTAGTGCATAAAAAAACAGCCCCTAAAATCCAAAATCCATTAGGGTAAGACCTTAAAAATTCTATGGCATAGTATGGATTGATTGCTCTGAAAATAGAGAGGTTGTCAAAAATGTGTGCTATGCCAAGTACCAATAGCATGGAAAACCAAACAAACATCACTGGCCCAAAAAATTGCCCTATCGAGGCGGAACCAAATTGTTGCAGAAAAAAGAACAAAGCCAAAATAGAAATTACAATGATGACAACGGTATTACTTCCTTCATGAATACCCAGTGCAGGCAGTTCTTTTAAACCCTCAATGGCAGAAGTAATGGAAATGGGAGGGGTGATAATACCATCGGCCAGCAATGAGGCTCCACCGATCATGGCTGGAACTACTAGCCACTTTTTTCGTCTCCTGACCAGTGCGTATAAAGCAAAGGTTCCACCCTCCCCGCGATTATCGGCTCTTAGCACCAACAGCACATATTTAAAAGTGGTCTGTAGTGTTAAGGTCCAGATAATACAGGATAAAGTGCCTAAAATTAGTTCCTCCGTAATAATACGGTTGTCTATAATTGCGTTAAAAACGTAAAGTGGAGAGGTGCCGATGTCTCCAAAGATGATTCCCAGTGCTACAAGTAGGCCGGCGCCAGTTACCTTGTTGGTCGAAACTTTCACCTAACAAAGGTATAGGCAAAATTATTAATCAATTCAAGGTAACTTTATAGGGCTATGAAAAAACTAGCAAAATTGTTTGTCCTGGTTGGAGTGTTGACGCTAACGCTAATACACGAACACTCGTTCGGCCAGCGTATTATTTATTCGGATTCCGAAAAGGACGACAATAGGCGTCTAAACTTTGATATCATTGGAAGAGTAGGGGGAAATTTTTTACTCTATAAGAACAATCGTGTTCGAAACTGGATTTCCGTAATGGACGAGGAGATGCAAGTGGTTGCCAAAGAAGAGCTGGGTTATTTGCCCAATCCTGATAAAATCATCAACATAGATTTTTTTGCTTATCCCGAATTTGTTTGGATGATCTATCAATACGAACGGAAAAACGTCATCTTCTGTATGGCTGCCAAGATAGACAGAATGGGTAAGCGTCTGGGAGAATTGATTGAATTGGACACCACTCATATAGGATTTGCAACAGATAATCGTTTATATACCGTTACCGGAAGTGAGGATAAGCGAAAGATCGCAGTAATTAAAATTAACACAAGAGACAGGACGCTTTACAAGGTAAATTCACTTCTTTTTGACGACAAGATGGATTTGATTCGGAAAGACTTGTTGCAGATCCCAATTGAGGATCGCACAGTTCAATTAGGGGATATTGAGGTAGATAATGAAGGGTCCCTTGTATTAACACGCTTCCAACGAACTTTTAACGACAACATTTCTAATGCCTCTTTACTTTATCTCAAGCCCGGTGTGGACACCTTGGCGGAGTATCGGTTATCCATTGCAGGTAATTGGTTAGATAACCTGCACATTAAAATTGACAATTACCATAATCGCTACATACTTACTTCTCTTTTTAGCAAGGAACGAAGGGGTGGAATTGATGGCTACTACATAATGGTTTATAACAGGTCCAGCTCAATGCCGCAAGTAGAACAGTTTCATACTTTTTCTGATCAACTCAGACAGGAAGCCAAAGGAAATGCCACAACTAAAACGGTTTTTAACGACTATTTTATTCGTCAATTAATTACCAGGCGTGATGGTGGATGGTTAATTGGTAGTGAGTCTTATTACACTACCTCAAGGGCCAATACTTGGAATCGTTGGGATTATTTATATGGCTCACCATATTGGGGAATGAATAATTATTATTATCCGTCGCCCTACTCAAACAGAATGTGGTGGGGTAGCATGCCCCGTAATCAGCAGGCGGTCAGGTATCATGCTGATAATATTTTAATTCAATCATTTAGTCCTGCTGGCGAATTAGAGTGGAGCCAGGTAATTGAAAAATCACAGTTTGATGACGAAACCGATGATTTACTGTCTTATCAATTGATGAATACAGGTGGCGAAATTCATGTGCTATATAATCAGCAAGAACGGAGAGATAAGTTGTTAAATGATCTTACCATCCAGTCAAAGGGTCAATTAGCCAGAAATCCGGCCTTAAAAAATTTGGATAGTGGGCACCAGTTTATGCCTGCAAAAGGAAAACAAGTAAGTGCTCGAATAATGATTATCCCAACCGTTTACAGGGGGTATATTTGCTTTGCAAAAGTTGAGTATAATTAATCCCTGTTGTTTTGATTGCGCTATTTTATAAGAAGACCCCCTATGCCCCCTTACTCTTGCTACTTTTTGCATTAGTGGTAAAGCTCCCACTTTTTTTAGCACCAGTAATCCCTGTGGTAGAAAATGAAGGAGGGGCCTTGTTTAGTTTTTTTACTAAATGGATAGCTCCGCAAAGCCCTGCTTCTCCCCTTGTTTTTTCTACACTGACTTTTTTGATTTTAGTCTTCCAAGCCATTTATCTTAATTATTTTTTTAATCGGCATCGTATGACCAATCGTCCCACTGATTTACCTGGGATGGCTTATTTATTAGGAACATCCATGCTGCCTGCCTGGAGCAGTTGGAGCGCGCCATTATTTATAAATCTTTTGATATTATTTCTGCTCGCACACTTGTTCGAAAGCCATTCGATTGCCGATATCCGAAAACCACTTTATAACCGCGGTTTAGCCATCGGTTTGGGTTTTTTTGTTTACCCTCCTTCTTTATGGCTTGCCCTATGGTTTGTTTTTTCACTTCTGATCATGCGTCCGATAAAAATCCAAGAAGTTCTGATTGCTTTTTTGGGTCTGCTTACTCCCATCTATTTTTTACTAGTTGGATTGTTTTGGACAGATCAACTTGACCTTTTTACGGGGTTCTTTACCTTTTCGATTTCATTTCCTGATTCAGCACCCCCTGTCTGGTTTGGGGGCTTATTATTTATTTTGTTCCTTCCCTTTTTAATAGGGTTCTATCATATCCAGGGGCAAGTGCGCAGGATGCTTATACAGGTACGCCGGGGTTGGACAGTTTTCTTTGTGCTTTTACTAATTGGTTTTTTAATGCCTTTATTTTCAACATCCCCTTTTTCAGGTTGGGCGTTGCTATTGATCCCCTTATCCGTTTACCATGCTTCTTTTTATTACTACACCTCATTTAGGATCTTTCCGCTCCTTTTTTTCTGGATCAGCTTATTATTTGTGTTGCTAAATCAGTATTCGGGCTCAAGTGGAAAGGTTATCTTTGGGCTCCTATAATAATTACTTATGAAATTTGGTGTTGTGGTATTTCCGGGTTCTAATTGCGATGCGGACATGCGTGACGCTTTGCAAGAGGACTTAGGGCAGGAGGTGATCATGCTATGGCATAAGGATCGGGATCTCTCTGCATTTGACACAGAAGATTGTATAGTGTTACCTGGTGGTTTTTCCTATGGGGACTACCTGCGTTGTGGTGCCATTGCCCGATTTAGTCCCATGATGCAATCTGTAGTGACGTTTGCACAAAAAGGAGGCAAGGTTTTTGGAGTCTGCAATGGGTTTCAAATTTTATGTGAATCGCACTTGTTACCCGGCGCACTTCTTCGCAATTCAAATCAACAGTTTGTTTGTCAAAACACGTTCATCAAAGATGGTGCAGGAAAGATCTATAAAATTCCCATTGCGCATGGCGAAGGTAGGTACCATGGCTCACCGGAATTGTTGCGTCAGTTACAGCAAAATAATCAACTCCTATTCACCTATTGTAATGAGGAAGGCGATGTTACTGATGCCGCTAATCCTAATGGGTCTGCATTAAACATAGCAGGCATTTGCAATGAGAGCAGAAACGTTTTTGGCATGATGCCGCATCCTGAGCGAGCATGCAGTGCTGCATTGGGTAATATGGATGGAAGGATGATCTTTCAAGAATTATTAATGGCTGAGGCCTTGGTTAAATAATAAGGTAATCATGAAATTTATTTCCTGGCTGATTAGTTTGTGTTGGAGTACTGTTGTTATTGCTCAGCCAAATCCGGTAAACTGGGCCTTTAGTGCCAAGCAAACGGGCAGCAAAACTTTTGAAATAGTAATGAAAGCATCCATCGCTCCCGGATGGCATCTCTATTCTCAACAACAACCGGCAGATGCCATTGCCATACCCACGGAAGTTGTATGGAATAAAAATCCATTGATTCAATTCAAGGGAAAAATTCGTGAAGTAGGCAAAATGGAACGATACAAAGATGCCACACTGGGCGTTACGGCACACCAGTACTCTACCCAGGTTAGCTTTGTTCAGGTGGTGGAATTGAAGGCAAAGGTAAAAACCGCTTTATCTGGCACCGTTGAATTCCAAACCTGTGACGACGAAAAATGTCTTCCACCCAAGAAAATACCTTTTACCATCCCTTTAAAGTAACCGATGCAGTTGCGTTATGTTCTACTTTGGTTGCTGTCATTTAATTCTCTGACAACTATTGGACAAACCTCAGGTGAAGGAAATCCAATATGGAAGGCAGGTGCAGAAAAAATAGGCGTAGCACAATACCGATTAGTTTTTACTACCACACTTGACTCAGGATGGACAATTTATACGCCGCAGCAATTAGTGTTTGACGCTCCGGCAGCGGAACTTCAGTTTAACGATTCTGCTATTGTATTACTGGAGCCTTTGAAACACAAGGGACCAACAAGTAGAGTCAATAGCGAGGTACTATCACAGAAAGTAGAATGGCAACAAGGAGAAATCAGTTGGAGCGCCTTGATAGAGATAAAGGGAACCCTGCCTGCTGCATTGCAGGGAAAATTGCTTTTTACATATGGCCGTGATGCCGAAATATATCCGGCAACTGCAACCGATTTTATAGTTGCATTAGAAGGAGGGCAGCAACAAGAAAATATAAAACGAACCAGTATACAATTAGCTGCTCCCCTTGCATCCTGTGGAGATCAGGGTGCTTCTCAAAAAAGTTTATGGAGCATTTTTTTACTGGGAGTGTTGGGTGGATTGATTGCATTGCTGACTCCTTGTGTGTTTCCAATGATACCTGTTACTGTAACTTTTTTTACTAAAAAATCAACTACTCGTCAAGAAGGAATTACCAATGCGCTGCTTTATGGAACATTTATTTTATTGATCTATGTATTATTGACTGCGCCATTTCATGTGGCCGGAAATGCCATCAGTCCTGAAATATTTAATAATATTTCAACCAATGTTTGGTTGAACCTTTTATTTTTTGTGGTCTTTGTTGTGTTTGCCCTTTCTTTCTTTGGTTTATTTGAAATAGGACTTCCCTCCGGACTTGCCAATCGTGTTGACTCCCACGCCGGTCTGGGGAACGTAGGAGGAATTTTTTTCATGGCTTCCACTTTGGCCATTGTATCCTTTTCCTGTACAGGTCCTATTTTGGGAACCTTGCTGGTTGGAGTAGCAGAGCAAGGAGCCTGGCCATTGACTGTAGGAGCAGCAGGATTTGGTTTAGCATTAGGATTGCCCTTTGGCCTATTTGCATTATTTCCAAATTGGTTGCAATCCTTGCCTCGTTCCGGGGGGTGGATGACTGATGTAAAAATTGTATTAGGATTTGTGGAACTTGGATTGGCGGTTAAATTTTTATCAAATGCCGATTTGGTAGAGCAGTGGGGCATTCTAAAAAGAGAAATTTTTATTGGCAGTTGGATTATAATTGGCGCATGTATTACGCTTTATTTATCGGGAATCTTGCGTATTGGTCAACAACGGGTGAGTGGCACACGCAGCATTATTCGTTACTCCTTTTTATTGTTTTTTTTATTATTCACGCTGTATTTGACCCCTGGTGTTACCAAAACAAAATATGCAGAACTGAATTTAATAAGCGGATTTCCGCCACCACTGACTTATTCCGTATATGAAAGAGAAAGTAAAGCGCATTCCGTATTCAGTCCATTGCACAACGATTATGCGCAAGCGTTGAAATTAGCAGCTGCGGCTGGTAAACCTGTGTTAATTGATTTTACCGGATGGGCTTGTGTTAACTGTAGAAGAATGGAAGAAAAGGTATGGACGGACCCTCGAGTGGACAGCTTATTGCGAAATGCTTTTATAGTTGTTTCCCTATATGTAGATGAACGTGTAAAACTCCCTTTGGCAGAACAACAAATCATTACTTTGCCGGATGGTTCGCAAAAACAAATTGAAACAATTGGAGATAAGTGGGCCAGTTTTCAGATTCAAAATTTTGGAGCTACATCGCAGCCGCAATACGCAATGCTTACTCCCGACGAAAAATTGTTGAACCTTCCTAAATTTTACACCCCTGATCCGGCGGCATTCTTGGATTGGTTGCAATGTGGGCTTAAGGCTTATGCGTCGCAAAAAACTAAATAGGATTACAAAGAGATCTGACGTTGCGTCATCATTTTACGCAGGTTGATCAACCCGTAGCGCATTCTTCCTAATGCAGTGTTGATGCTGCAATTGGTCAATGAGGCAATTTCCTTAAAACTCATATCCGCATAGTGGCGTAGTATTATTACTTCCCGCTGGTCTTCAGGTAATTGTTGCAGCAGTGTTTGTAAGCGCTCTTGCCTTTGTTGACGAATAATTCTGGTTTCTGCATTTTCCTCAGTAAAACTCAAGGTTTCGAAAACGTCCTGATTTTCTGCAGTGCGAATAACAGGGCTTCTTTTTACACGACGGAAATGGTCTACGCAGCAGTTGTGTGCAATCCGCATAGCCCAGGGAAGAAATTTCCCCTCTTCCGTATAACGGCCTGCCCGAACAGTATCAATTATTTTGATAAACACATCTTGAAATATATCCTCAGCCAGGTATTTGTCTTTAACCAAGAAATAAATAGAAGTAAAGAGTTTGTCCTTATGGCGGAGTATCAATGACTCCATAGCTTGCTGATTACCCGCACAGAAAAGCTGGATCAATTCAAGATCTGACAATTTAGAGAGTGCTAGCATAACTTATACGCATTGTGCTGTCAGGAAACAGCGAGTTTTCAATAATAGATCGTTTAGCGACCGAGTTTGCGTAGAAGTGTAACGATAGGCGTTTGTTTGGTTTGTCCGCAATTGCGGATGATAAATATACTTAGTTTTTCGAATCTAAACGTTCTGTGTGGGAATTCCCAGCATACCCTCGCCAAAAAAATGTTAATTGCCAGTACCTTCGCCCTCACCTCCTTGTATGGACCTTTCACCTATTTTGATCAAAGGTGCACGAATGCACAACTTAAAAAATGTGACAGTAGCAATACCCCGTCGCAAATTAGTAGTGATTACAGGCGTGTCCGGTTCCGGAAAATCTTCCCTGGCCATTGATACCTTGTATGCCGAGGGGCAGCGCCGCTATGCAGAAAGTTTAAATTCTTACGCTCGACAGTTTTTGAACCGAATGGATAAGCCCGAAGTAGATACCATAATAGGATTAAGTCCTGCTATTGCAATTGAACAAAAAGTTATCACTCGAACGCCCAGAAGTACAGTGGGTAGTCTGACCGAAATTTATGATTACCTAAGATTACTTTTTGCAAGGGTGGGGCATACCATTTCTCCTGTATCCGGGCAGGAGGTGCGCAAGGATGATATCGAAGATGTGATTGCTGCTATAAAAAAATATCAACCGGGCGACAGACTTTACATAAGCTCAGCACTTCATCTTAAACCTAAGCGTTCTTTGCGTCAGGAATTAAATGTGCTGCAGCAAAAAGGATTCTCACGCGTTTACCTGGAGGGCCATTCGCCTGAACCCCTACAAACCATTGATTCGTTATTGGAGCTAACGGATAGAGAATTAAAAAAATATCATCCCACACATTTATTGGTTGATCGAATTATTGTAAAGGATTTTGATGAAGACGACTGGCATCGAATCAGTGACTCTATTGCTACTGCTTTTAGTGAGGGAGAGGGAAGTTGTGCTTTACTGCAAAATGAAAAGCACTGGCAGTTGTTCTCCAATCGATTTGAGAGAGACGGGCTTGTATTTGAAGAACCAGTTCCTGCTTTATTTTCTTTCAACAATCCCTTTGGCGCTTGCCCTACTTGTGAAGGGTTCTCTCAGGTTTTGGGAATCGACGAGGAGTTGGTGCTTCCCAATAAAAAGTTGAGTGTATATGAAGGAGCGGTTGCGCCTTGGAAGGGAGAGAAGATGGATTGGTGGCGACAACAATTTGTAAAAGGGGCTAAGAAACTTGATTTCCCCATTCACAGGGCAATTGAAGAACTCTCTCTTCAGCAATTGAATGCACTTTGGAAAGGAGGAGAGGGTGTATTTGGAATCGATGACTTTTTTAAAGATGTGGAAGCGCATCTTTATAAGGTACAGTTTCGAGTATTGCTAAGTAGATATCGAGGAAGAACTACTTGTCCAAACTGCCAGGGATACCGGCTAAGGAAGGAGGCTTTGTATGTAAAAGTGTTAGAGAAACATATTGGTGAATGTTGCAGAATGCCTGTTCATGTTTTGTTGGATTGGGTGAACGACACAGCTGCCAAGCTATCGGCTGCTGAACAAAAAATTGCTACACGAATTTTTATTGAATTAAGAACACGGCTATCTACTTTATGTAAAGTAGGATTAGGTTATTTAACACTCGATCGGCTGGCCAATACCCTTAGCGGTGGAGAAAGTCAACGAATCCAACTCACGCGCCATTTAGGAAGTAACCTGACTGATTCTCTATATATTTTGGACGAACCTTCCATTGGGTTACACCCAAGGGATACCGAAAATTTAATAACGGTATTGAAAGAATTACGCGAGTTGGGGAATACTGTTATTGTAGTGGAGCATGATGCTATGATCATGCAACAAGCAGATCATATCATTGATATGGGCCCTTTGGCTTCGCATTTAGGTGGTGAGGTGGTAGCTCAAGGTGATTACCACTCCTTATTAAACCAATCCAGCTTAACGGCAAAATACCTGCGTGGAGAAATGGTAGCCGCAATGGAGCGTAAACCTCGCAATTGGAAACGTTGTATTGAAATCAAAGGGGCACGTCAGCATAATCTAAAACAGATCGATGTACAAATACCACTTCAGGTTTTTTGTGCTATTAGCGGAGTGAGCGGTAGTGGTAAAACTACCTTGGTAAAACAAATTCTTTATCCTGCACTCCTGAGACACTTAGGGGACTATTCATTGCAGCCCGGTGCTTTTTCAAGTTTGGGAGGTGACTTAGACCTGATTACGCAACTGGAATGGGTGGATCAAAATCCCATTGGTAAATCCACCCGAAGTAATCCCGTTACTTATATAAAGGCCTATGATGCCATCCGAGATTTGTATGCGAATCTTCCACTTAGCATAATGCGTGGAATGCAGGCTCGTCATTTTTCTTTCAATGTAGATGGAGGTCGTTGTGATACTTGTAAAGGAGAGGGCGAACAGTTAATTGAAATGCAGTTTTTAGCTGATGTGCATTTGACCTGCGAATCTTGTGGGGGTAAAAGATTTAAAGAAGAAGTGTTGGAGATTACTTACAAAGAAAAGTCAATCTTCCAGGTGTTGGAAATGAGCGTGGACCAGGCTATTGAATTTTTTGCAAGTGAAAAGGCCTTGGTCAAAGCATTATTGCCCTTACAAGAAGTAGGGTTAGGATATATCAAGTTAGGCCAATCCGCAACAACCCTTTCCGGGGGAGAGGCGCAGCGTGTTAAATTGGCTTCATTTTTGGGTAATCGTAAAGCCTCTCAGAAGATACTCTTCATTTTTGATGAGCCAACCACCGGCTTACATTTTCACGATGTTGGAAAATTGTTGCAATCGCTGCAAGCGCTGATAGAACAGGGGCATTCTGTGGTTGTTATTGAACACAACACTACATTGCTCAATGCCGCTGATTGGATCATCGACATGGGCCCAGAGGCAGGAGAGGGAGGTGGTCAAATTGTATTTGCAGGTACCCCGCAGGAATTAAAGAGGGCTAAAAAAAGTTTTACGGCACAATATCTAAATACCATTTAAGAAAGTTCCGGGTACAGCGGAAATTGTTGCATCAATGCTTTTACCTCTTCACGTGTTTGTGTAATTACGCTTTCATTGTCTGGCTGCATGATTACTTGATCGATTAGGTTAGTAATATGTGCCATTTCCTTTTCGCCTAATCCACGTGTGGTAACGGCAGGCACGCCCACTCGAATTCCCGAAGTAACAAAAGGGGATTTATCGTCAAAGGGAACTGCGTTCTTATTGAGTGTAATATGAGCCCTATCCAAAGTTTCCTGAGCTTTTTTACCTGTAATGTTCTTATTGCGCAGGTCAATTAACATAAGGTGGTTATCTGTTCCTCCACTGATCAGGTGATAACCTTTATTTACAAATGCTTTAGCCATAGCTTGTGCATTAGCAATTACTTGCTTTCCATATTCTTTAAAAGACGGATCAAGGATTTCTCCGAATGCCACGGCTTTGGCAGCAATTACATGCTCCAGCGGTCCGCCTTGCATTCCAGGAAAAACAGCTAAATCCAATAAGGCACTCATGGAACGAATGTTTCCTTTAGGGTCTTTTATTCCCATAGGATTGTCAAAATCATTTCTAAGCATTATTATACCTCCACGAGGACCCCTTAGGGTTTTGTGTGTAGTGGAAGTAACAATATGACAATGTGAAAGCGGATCGTTCAACAATCCTGTAGCAATTAAACCAGCGGGGTGTGCTATATCAGCGAGTACCAATGCGCCAATTTCATCTGCAATGGCACGGATTGTTTTGTAATCCCAATCTCGGCTATAAGCTGAGGCTCCGCAAATAATCATTTTTGGTTTTTCTCTTTTGGCTACCTCTTCCAGCTGACCATAATCAACAAGACCTGTTTCGCGATTCACACCATAGAAGAAAGTCTGGTAATTTTTTCCACTGAAATTGGCCGGACTTCCATGAGTCAAATGCCCACCCATGCTCAAATCAAGTCCTAAGATCTTATCGCCAGGTTTTAGACAGGCTAGAAAAACCGCAGTATTTGCTTGAGCACCACTATGAGGTTGCACATTTGCCCAACTGGCATTGAAAATATTTTTTAACCGGTCAATGGCCAGTGATTCAATCTGGTCTACAACCTCACAACCACCATAATATCTTTTTCCGGGATATCCTTCTGCATATTTATTCGTGGCCACTGAGCCCATGGCCCTCATTACGGAAAGCGAAGTGAAATTTTCAGAAGCAATTAGTTCAATTCCTTCACGCTGTCTTTTCAATTCTAAATTGAGCAGATCAAAAATTGCAGTGTCTTGCATAGCCATGGATAAAAAAAATTTACACAAAAGTACATCCTCTTCAGAAAGGGTAATGAACTATTGTAATTAAGTTTTCCTCAAAAGAGCTACATTCGTGGTAAGCATGAAAGCTATTATACCTGTTGCTGGGGCCGGTACCAAATTACGCCCTCACAGTTATACCCAGCCTAAGGCGTTGATTCCGCTGGCGGGTAAAACCATATTGGGGATCATAATTGAACAATTACAGGCTGCCGGTATCCAAGATTTTATTTTTGTAGTAGGTTATTTAGGCGAAAAAATAGAAGATTTTGTTCAACAACACTATCCCACGCTAAACGCACACTTTGTACAGCAGACAGATCGGCAAGGTATTGGCCAGGCTATCCTTTTAACACGAAACCTGATCAAGGGTGATGACGTCTTTATTGTATTAGGGGATACGATTTGTGAATATGATGTCAAAGCAGTTATGTCTCAGCCCCATTCAATGATAGGCCTTAGAAAGGTGGAGGACCCCCGTGATTTTGGCGTAGCAGAGATTGGCAGTGATGGGTTAATAGAACGTTTAGTGGAAAAGCCTCAAATTCCAAAGTCCAATTTAGCTCTGGTAGGAATTTATCGAATAAAAGAAAGTGAATTACTTTTTCGCTGCTTAGAGAATAACATCAGTCAGGGAATACGTTCGCACGGTGAATATAGTTTAACAGATGCCTTGGATTGTATGATTGGGCAGGGCGTTCCGCTTAAATCTTTTAAAGTTGATAATTGGTTTGATTGCGGTAGAAAAGAAACGCTCTTGGAATCAAATGCCTTACTGTTAAAAAAGTTTGCCTGTGAAATTCCCTCGGAGCAATTTGAAAATACGGTATTCATACCTCCGGTTGTTGTGGGATCTGGATGCTTAATTCAAAATGCGGTGATCGGACCAAACGTGGCTATAGGAGAAAACACTACCATTAGATCCAGCGTAGTGAAAGAATCTATTATTGGTTCTTTTACCACATTGCAAGATATAGTAGTGAGTGATTCTGTTATTGGAAGCGATACCTTATTGCGAGGAGAAACCCGCTCCCTGAACGTAGGCGATAATACCAGCATCGATCTGGGATAAATGAATATGCAAGCACTTTCTAATCGTGTTACAAAATTATTAGGTATTGAATATCCCATTATTCAAGCAGGTATGATTTGGACCAGTGGGTGGCGTTTGGCTTCGGCTGTAAGTAATAGTGGTGGATTGGGCGTAATTGGGGCTGGTTCAATGACTCCGGAGTTACTCAGAGAACATATTCAAAAATGCAGGGCAGCAACAATAAAACCATTTGCTGTAAATCTCCCGTTATTATACAAAGGGATTCAACAACAAATTGAAATTATTGAGGAAGAAAAAGTACCAATTGTAATTACCGCTGCAGGTAATCCGGTTGCATGGACTTCTCATCTAAAATCAAAAGGGATAAAGGTGTTGCACGTGGTGAGCTCTAGCAAATTTGCACGCAAAGCGGAAGCAGCAGGTTGTGATGCAGTTATTGCAGAAGGGTTTGAAGCAGGCGGGCATAATGGTCGTGAGGAAACAACTACGTTAGTATTAATTCCTGCGGTTTGTAAGGCCGTACAAATACCCGTAATAGCAGCAGGAGGCATAGCAACCGGACGTCAGTTATATGCTTGCCTTTCCCTGGGCGCAGAGGGCGGACAAATTGGTACCCGCTTCGTGGCCAGTGAAGAAGCTTCCAATCATCTTAATTTCAAGAATCGGATAATACAAGCAGGTGAAGGCGAAACGCAATTGAGTTTGAAAAAACTGACTCCGGTTCGTTTGTTACATAATAAATTTTCTGAGCAGGTAAAAGAGGCGGAAGAGCGCGGAGCCTCATCCGAAGAATTGGAGCAACTTTTAGGGAAAGGACGCGCAAAAAAAGGAATGTTTGAAGGCAATTTGGAAGAGGGTGAACTTGAAATTGGTCAAGTAAGTGCACTGCTGGATTCAATAAAACCTGCACAACAAATAGTCCATGACATATGGCGCGAGTTTCAAGAAGCGTGGGACAAACCTTTCAAAGTGGAAGCCTGATTATCCTTTAGCAAAAGCCCAACGGATCATTTCTTTCCAGGTTATTTTTTTCCCGTACATCAGTATTCCTGTTCTGTAAATTTTACCGGCAAACCATACTGTTGCTAAAAAGCCAACAATCAATAGTGCCATAGAAAGGCCCAGTTGCCAAATAGGCACAGTGCCAGGAACTCCATAGGGAATTCGTGCCATCATCACTATCGGAGAAGAAAAAGGAATGATGCTACCCCAAACGGCAATGGGGCCGGTAGGGTTGGCCACTGCTGCAGTCATAACAGCAATGGATAGTATAACCAGCATGGTTACCGGAAAACTCAATGATTGCGCCTCTCGCATATCCTCGTTCACCGCACTGCCAATGGCACCATAGAGTGAAGCATAAAAGAAAAAGCCACCTAAAAAATAAAAAGCAAAACAACCCAGAATTAATGGAACATTAACGGAGCCCATCATGCGCTGAATGCCTCCAACTGCTTCTGCCATAAATCCCATGGAAGTGCCTGATTTAACGCCCACATTATATACCACAAAAACAAAAATGATCCAGATCAAAAACTGCGTTAACGCCACGGCGCCAATTCCTAAAATTTTACCTAACATCATTTGAAAAGGACGAACCGAGGATACAATCACTTCGGCTATTCGATTAGTTTTTTCCTCCATCACTCCCATCATTACTTGAGATCCATAAATGAGTAAAATAAAGTACACTAAAAATCCTGCGAAATAACCAATGCCTTCTGCCGTTGCGCTATTGGCCTGTTGATCACTAATATTTTTTGAAATAAGCCCAATTTTACTTTGACCAAGGATCGCTTGCTTACCTGCATCCAACTGCAAACTATCATTTAGCAAACGCCTCCAAATACGGTTTAGTTTGGATTCCACTACGCCAGTTGCAGCACTGCCATAGGATTTGTAGGTAGAAAGAATAAGCGAGTCGTTTCCTTGTTTCCAATTCAATGAAGGGATGACTATGTATCCATCATATCCGTTTTCTTCTTCTTTGTTCTCTTGTGGAAGATTGGTGACCAGCACTAAGGTAGAACTTGGGTCAATATTATTTTCTGCCTCAATAAGCTCCTTGGTAAAATAGCCAGAGGAATCTACCACTGCAACGGTCAGTGTTTCTTTGCTTTTTTCAGCAATGAATCCCATTCCGCCGATCAAGGCAACATACAAAAGTGGAAATAGCAGGGTAGAAATAAGAAATGTTTTTTTCCGAACTCTGGTCAGGTATTCTCTTTCTATGATGATCCAAATCTTTTTCATGCGCTTAATTTTTTTCGAATGTGCGTGCGGTGGGTGTATTTCCTACCGATTGAATAAATATATCGTTCAGGCTGGGTAGCTGTTCCTGAAAGGTGGTAATCTCTACTTGTTGATCCAGTAAAAAACGCAGAACAGCGGAAGAGTTATGTTGGGCAGCAATTTGGATAAGCATTGAATTGTCTTTTTGGCTTACTGGAGTAAAAGGAGCCTGTTCCATGATTAATTTATCCAACCCAACGCCGGTAATGAGGTATTGATGTTTTTTAAATTGTTGTTTTACTTCTTGTACCGTACTATCAAGAATCTTTTGTCCTTTATTGACAAGGGCAATATGATTACAGATTTCCTCTACCTGTTCCATTCGATGTGTGCTGAAAATTATTGTGGTTCCCCCTTGGGCCAATCTGAATATTTCGTCTTTGATCAAATTGCTGTTGACGGGATCTAACCCGCTAAAGGGTTCGTCCAAAATAATTAAACTAGGATCGTGCAATACTGTGGTTACAAATTGCAATTTCTGTCCCATGCCTTTTGAGAGGTCTTCTACTTTTTTATCCCACCAGCTTTCCATGCCAAATCTGCCAAACCAGTTTTCTATCTTTTTCTTTGCTTCTTGTTTATTGAGACCTTTGAGTTGAGCCAGGTATAAAGCCTGTTCTCCCACTTTCATTTTTTTATAGAGCCCTCTTTCCTCCGGCATGTAGCCAATCTTGGCCACATCTACCAGCGGGTCAAACTTTTTGCCGTCAAAAAATACCTCACCTTGATCAGGGTAAAAAATACCGGTGATCATGCGGATTAAGGTTGTTTTTCCCGCTCCGTTAGGACCAAGTAGACCAAAAATCTGTCCACGTTCAATTTCAAGGCTTATATCATCCACAGCTTTCTGTGATTCGAAATGTTTTCTTAAATGCTTCAGTGATAAAATGGAATCCATAATAGTAGGTTGCCACCAAATTTACAGGTAATTGTTTTGCTATGAGGTTGTACTACACCAAGGGTACCGAAGGGGGAGGAGTGGTAACTAATCCCCATTGTTGGAGAATAGCCAGGGCAACTCGTTGGCCATCCATGGCTGCACTTAGAATGCCGCCTGCATATCCCGCACCTTCTCCACAAGGATATAAAGTAGCCAGCTGGGGGTGATGTAGTTTTTCTTTATCACGCGGAATTCGAACAGGGGAGGAGGTTCTTGATTCAGTAGCTACCAGCACGGCTTCATTGGTATAATAGGATTTCATTTTTTGTGCAACTTGTTTAAAACCCAGTTGCAGTCTCTTGTGAATAAATGAAGGGAGAACTTCCTTTAAATTAACAGAGGTAATACCTGGTAAGTAAGAGCAGGAGGGAAGCACTGCACTGTTTCGGTTTTCACAAAAATCCACCAGTCTTTGTGCGGGGGCTTGAAGGTTTCCTCCACCGGCCTTAAATGCTGTTTGCTCTACTTGTTGTTGAAACTGCATTAAGGCTAAAGGGTCTCCTTGATTATTATTTGTTTTTAAATCATTCAAGTCCACACTCACTACAATTCCACTATTGGCAAAAGGATTGTTTCGCTTGGAAGGACTCCAACCGTTGACAACCAATTCTCCTGGTGCAGTAGCAGCTGGTGCAATGATTCCACCCGGACACATACAAAAGGAAAAAACTCCTTTTCCGTTTACTTGCTCAACCCAGGTGTAGGCAGCGGGTGGTAGAAAGGGATCCCTGGTTTTACAATGATATTGTGTGCTATCGATCAACAGTTGTGAATGCTCTACTCTTACTCCCAATGCAAAGGGTTTAGCCTCGATAGTAAGTTTATTACGGTGGAGTAGTTCAAAAATATCTCGAGCAGAGTGGCCGGTTGCCAAAATATAGGCATCGCCAGAGAAGCAATTTCCTTGTTTTGTGCAAACAGCTGTTAGTTTTCCTCCTGAAATCTTAATCTCGTTAATACACTGTTCAAAATGAATTTCGCCGCCCGCACTGAGAATAGCCTCTCGCATTTGAGTAATAACATGCGGTAGTTTGTTGGTGCCAATATGAGGGTGCGATTCATATAAGATATCTTGATCCGCCCCAAATTGAACAAATAGTTCCAGTATGCGGTTTACATCACCTCTTTTTTGACTTCGAGTAAAAAGCTTTCCGTCGCTATAGGTTCCGGCGCCTCCCTCTCCAAAACAATAATTACTATCAGGGTTAACTATCCCTTCTCGGTTCATAACTGCCAGATCTCGTCGCCTGGCCCTAACATCTTTACCTCTTTCAAGAAGAATTGGCTTGATTCCTCCTTCTATTAATCGAAGCGCAGCAAACAGCCCAGCGGGCCCGGTTCCTATGATAATAACCTGCCTGGTGGATTTGGAAACATGCTCAAACAAAAGTGTACGAAGCTGTCTTTTTTCTAAAGGTTCGTTGACATAAGCCTGAAGAGTAAGGTTTACCCAGGTATTTCTGCCTCGGGCATCAATTGACTTTTTTAGAATAGTAAAACCGTGGACAGTGCTTATGGGTACCCCTTTTTGTTGCGCAATAAGCTTTTTTAAAAAAAGATCATCGGCTGCTTCTGCAGGCTTTACACGTACTTGAAGGGTTTGGGGCATAGGTCAGGTTTTTATCCTGAAACAGCAACAAAGATGTACCTTTTTACTCAAAACCACATTAGCCATGTAGGTTATTGGGGAAGAATTGAATTTTCCAAATTTTTTAATAAGTTTTTTAAAAAAATATTTATCAAAAAAGAAGTCCAAATTTTTTTTTGTTTGCAGGGGTTTAATGATATTCGTTCCCCCGCGCAAGTTTTTTTATTGACAATTGTGGAAAAGCTTTGAAACCTGCGTAGAAATGTGAATAACTCTTATTAACTCGACCTAAACCTGATTGACGTAAAGATGGATAAGAACTCGGAAAAAGTCTGGGGAAATTGCTTAAAGATCATCAAGGATATTGTGGAGTGGCAGCATTTCAAAACCTGGTTCGAACCCATACAGCCGGTTTCACTGAAACAAAATGTATTAGTCATTCAGGTTCCCAGCCAATTCTTCTTTGAATACCTCGAAGAGCATTACGTTAATTTATTAGCCAAAACACTTAAACGCGAATTGGGCAAAGAGGCCAGATTGGAATACCGCATCATGGTGGACAGTGGCAGCAGCCGCACTAAACCAATGACCGTTGATGTTAGCGGACAAGGGTTCAAGTCATTTTCAAACAACGAAATGGATTTTCCATTGGTGATTAATAATCCCGTAAAGAATCCTTTTGTTATTCCCGGTCTGAAAAAAATGCAGATCGACCCCCAGCTCAACCCCAATTACACTTTTGATGCTTTTATTGAGGGGGATTGCAACAGGGTAGCACGTCGTGCGGGCAAAACTGTGGCAGAAAAGCCTGGGGCCAACTCCTTTAACCCCCTAGTGATCTATGGGGGAACAGGTTTGGGAAAAACACACTTGGCACAAGCCATAGGTAACGAAGTAAAGAGATTACACCCCAACAATGTAGTTTTATATGTAAGTGCGGAGAAGTTTATCAATCAGTTCATGGATCACAGCCGCAATAATGCCATCAATGATTTTATTCATTTTTATCAATTGATCGATGTGTTGATCTTAGACGATGTTCAGTTTTTTGCAAAAGCAGAACGTTCTCAGGATGCTTTCTTTGCCATTTTCAATCATTTGCACCAATCTCAGAAACAACTGGTACTTACTTCTGATAAATCCCCTAAGGATTTGGAAGGCGTACAAGATCGCTTACTAAGCCGGTTTCGTTGGGGATTGAGCGCAGACCTGCAGGTGCCTGACTATGAAACCCGCATTGAGATTCTGGAGAAGAAGATGCGTAATGACGGATTGGAAATGCCAAAAGAGGTGGTCAAGTATATTGCTTACAATATCAACAACAATGTTCGAGAACTAGAGGGAGCTTTGATTTCTTTATTGGCTCAGTCCTCTTTGAATCGAAAGGAAATAGATCTGGACCTGGCCAAAAAGGTGCTTCGCAATTTTGTGAAGTCCTCTAGTAAAGAAATTACCATTGACACCATCCAAAAGATGGTATGTGAGTACTTTGATGTGCCTTATGATAAGCTGCTTCAAAAAACACGCAAGCGCGAAATTGTACAAGCCCGACAGATTACCATGTATTTGGCAAAAGCATTCACGAAAAATTCGCTTAAAACTATTGGCGAACATTTCGGGGGACGTGATCATACTACTGTGATCCACTCTTGTCAGACGGTCAAAGACTTAATGGACACGGATGGTATTTTCCGTGAAAATGTGCTGGAACTTCAGCAGAAAGTCCAGTTGGCAGCCATGTAATTTCTTTTTAATTTTGTCCTCCCTTTTAAAGGATTGTTCCAGGAGAGGTGCCTGAGTGGCCGAAAGGGCCGGTTTGCTAAACCGTTGTACGGAC